>JADFGO010000010.1 GCA_022567655.1 Candidatus Neomarinimicrobiota bacterium | reverse complement strand
TCCGCAAAAGTTCGAGCCGTTGAGTATTATGCCGAAGTTTGACAAACTTTCTCCGCAAGAGCTAAACGCACTTACGGATTATATGTTTTATATTGATAAGTGATAACTGATAACATGATAAGAGCCTGACCGATATACCCTTTTATTCAAATCAACTCTCTTATCATCACATCATAGATTCTGCATTCGTCGAGGTTGAACTGCACTGATTTTTTCGCCTCCGAAGGAACCTCACTCCTTCGTATGAACCTGAAACCCTCTTTTTCAAAGAATCCTGATGCCCCTTTCGACAGTAGTACGATTGCAGTTAAACCAATTTCTCCGGATAAAGATATAATCGAATCGTAGAGCTGCTGTCCGAACCCTTTCGACCTCTGTTCAGGTGCTACCACGAACGACCGGAATAGCCCTATGTTACCCCATACTTCGATGCCGGCAGCGCCTACGGTAATACCGTCGATCCTGAGCACAAAGAAATTATCAATCCACCTCTCGAGGTCGTCGGGAGGAAGGTTTTCGGCTTCGAGAAGTTCCCTGATATCCTTAATATCATTAATTGTCGCTTTTATGATTTCGGCGCTCATTTTCATTCCACGTTTATCAGCCCTGAGTATTCGAGTTCCTGTTTTGATAATGCCATAACTTTCAAATCAGTATACAGGTTTTGAGAAAAAGTTACAAATTTTTTATTCTGTAGACATAACAAAGTAGTGATTTGAATGAAAAAGCTTGCAAAAAGCGGCATAAAAGATAAATTGAGTACGATATGCGCTGGTTAAAAAAATATAATAAATTCCGCATCACGACAGGATTTTTAGTTCTGCTCCTCCTCACACTAACGCCTGTTGCAAAGGCGGTAATGTCGCATGAGTGCGGAAAGCTGTGCGGCGAAAGCGGTCACTCGATGAACGTTGAAAAAGTCTGCTGCCATATGTTCAATGAAGACATCTCGATACGATCAGGTCAATATTGCGATTATTCTGCAAACTTGACGATAGAACAACAGGCTCTGAAGCTTCATTCTTCGAGACCGGTTTCATTAAAATTAGGCCAGTCTGATCCTGTTGTCCGCTCTTTGACCGATCTGTCGCCGTTATATTTTAGCTCACTCTCTGTATTTTATGATCAGAGCCGGAGTCAAAAATCTGTACCTTTATTTATTCTCGATTCAGTCTTTCTGACTTAGACCCCCTTTTTCAATAATTATTCCCGGTTCCGATAGTTCGGAATAAACGTTTTATTCACGTATGCCGTGAATTGATTAAAGTGGATGGAGTATATAATATCGTGAAATATTTTATAGTAGTATACATAGTTGCAGGATTGTTGACGACTGAGTCGTTTTCTCAGGAATTAAACGGAGATATAGAAGTGTTATCTCTTGAAGATGCGGTCACAAAAGCCGTCAGGTCGAATCCCTTCCTAAAAGCAGCGGAATGGAAAGAAAAGTCGGCAAAGGAAAAAATGGTTCAATCCGGGTCATGGATGGATCCGGTGCTTAAGTTTGGACTTTTAAACGTTCCGGCTGAGTCGTTCGAATTTGACCTGGAACCGATGACGGGAAAACAGATTGCTTTAACCCAGCATATACCGTTCCCCGGTAAGCTGGGCGCGAAGAAGAAAGCAGCCGAACAGGAGTGGCATGCCGTATCCGCCGACAGGCTCGAATTGGAAAGGATGCTGATTCACCAGGTCAAAAACAGCTATTTTGATCTGTACACAATAGACAAGTCAATCGGGATTATCAGTGAAAATATTGACCTGACGACGAGGTTCGTAGAGATCGCCGAGAGGAGGTACTCCGTTGGAACGGGGCTGCAGCAAGATGTTTTAAAAGCTCAGGTGGAGAAGTCCAAATTCGAGGAGCAGTTAATAAATCTCGGATTTAAACGAGAAAAAGCCACTGCCGTGTTGAACGCTCTTATGAACAGAGCTCCGGATACGCCGATCTTGGTATCGGATGAACTGCTGCCGACGAAGATTGACCTAACGGAAGAAGAATTGATGGAAAAGGCAAAGGAATTAAGACCGGCATTGAAGGCGGCTCGTCACAGGATAGACAGGAATGAACGGATGATGGACTTCTCAAAAAAACTAAAACTGCCCGACCTGGGAGTGGCTATGGCATATACTCAAAGAAACGAGCTCACCGGCCCTATGATGGGCGAAGGAGCAGACTTTTTATCAATGTCAGTGGCTTTCAGCTTACCGATAAAACCGGGAAACAGACAATCGAGCAGGGTGGAGGAATCTAAAGCGGCGGTTCGTATGGCACAAGAGTCATACAACAATATTCTGAATAATGTCAAAAGGGATATAAGGATAATGTTTGCAGACATTGCGAAGGCAAAAGAACTCATCGTACTATATGAAAATCAGATACTTCCGCAGGCGGAACAGAGCTTGAATTCCGCTCTTTCCGGTTATCAGGTAAATAAAGTTGATTTCATTACTCTGTTGAATAATCAGATTACGCTTTTCAATTTCCGTATAAATTATTATAGGATAATAAGCGAGCATGAAAAATCGATTGCAGGCATAGAAGCTGCAGTCGGAGTAAATCTAACACGGGGGGACAGTAAAAATGAATAATAGAAAAAAATATGTGATATCAGGAATTATTGTCGTTATCGGCATATACGCGCTGTTTTCTCTATTTTACGGCGCTGATTCGACCGATTTAGCATCCGAATCTCCTCAGGGTGAGAAGAAGGAGCGTAAAATAAAATATTGGGTAGCGCCGATGGATCCTAACTTCATCAGCGATAAACCGGGGAAATCGCCCATGGGGATGGACCTTGTGCCTGTTTACGAAGATGCTGATCAAGGGGGATCGGGTTTGGTAATAATAATCGATCCGGTCGTTGTACAAAACACCGGGATAATGTCAATTCCGGTTGAAGTGCGCGACCTTCGAAAAGAGATAAGGACGATAGGTCTTGTGGATTATGATGAAACCCGGTTTACGCACATACATACGAAGGTAAAGGGATGGATAGAGAAGCTATACGTCGATTATACAGGTCAGAAAGTCTATAAAAACCAGCCGCTGCTCGATATTTACAGTCCCGAACTCGTATCAACACAGGAGGAGTATCTAACCGTGCTGAAAAATCGAAGCAGAAGGAGCGCGGAAGAGGACCCGCTTTTGAAATCAACGAGAGAGAGGCTATCTAACTGGGACATAACGCCCGAACAGATACGAGAGTTGGAAAGGTCGGGTAAGGTCAGTAAGGTAATGACACTTTATTCACCTTTTAACGGCGTCGTAGTGGAGAAGATGGCTCTTGAAGGTATGAACGTCGGAGAGGGTATGAATTTGTATGCCATCGCCGACCTGTCGAAGGTCTGGGTCTATGCCGATATTTATGAGTACGAACTGCCCTGGCTTGAAGAAGGATTGGACGCGGTAATGAGTCTGACCTATATACCCGGCAAAAAATTCGAAGGAAGCATTGCCTACGTTTATCCTTATCTCGATTCCAAAACGAGAACTGTAAGAGTAAGATTAGAGTTTGATAACGAAGATGGTAAGTTACGACCGGGAATGTACGCCAACATTGTTATCAAAACGAGGGATAGGAAGAAAGCCGTTGTGATTCCAAAGGAATCGGTAATTCACTCAGGGGAACGTGATATCGTATTCATAGATATAGGTGAAGGCAAGTACGAGCCAAGGGAAGTAACGCTTGGGGCGGAAGGAGAGGGAGGATATTATGAGGTGTTGGAAGGGTTAACCGGTTCGGAGTTGGTCGTAACCTCGGGGCAATTTATGCTTGACTCCGAGAGCAGCCTGAGAGAAGCTGTCAGAAAAAGGCTCAGAGCAAGAAAGGCGAGTATGAATTCCTCAAAGATGAAAGAATAAGGCGATTGTAAATTTGAAAATTAAAAATTCGATTTTGAGGTTTAATATGAAAAGACTATTCTTAATGACCGTTGTTCTGTTATTGTCACTTCAGAATCAGCATCCGGCTAATGCTCAGGAGAACGAAATTAAAATTTCGACGATGAAAATATCTCTTATGCCGGAGTACGATAAACCTGAGGTACTGGTCATCTACAGAGGCAGAGTCTCCCCGGAGGTTGAGCTTCCGGCATTGATCAAGTTCAACATCTTTCCGGGTGTAGAACCTCACGTCGCTTCGGTAACGCCCACAGGGGCGCATATTCACGACCCGTTCGAGGTGAAAAGCGCAGACGGAGACAGTTACGCCGAATTCACATTAAGGGAAAGGGAGTTTCAATTAGAATATTATTTCAACCCGTTTGCGCCTAAAGCCAAACAGAAGTCATTTAACTACAGCTACAAATCCTACTACGCCATAGCGAATTTTTCTTATGAAGTACAGCAGCCGTTGGGTTCTTCGAGCTTCACGACGTCGCCTGCAAGCTTCCGGAGCAACACTGATGATAAGGGCATAATCCATCATCAGGTTTTAGCTGGGAGTATGGCAGCGGGCGAGACAAAAGCGGTGTCGGTAAGTTATTTTAAACCTGATAACGAGACGTCGCTGCAGAAAAGTGAGCATAAAGAGGATGGAATAGGTGTGTACGGAATAATATCAATAACAGTTCTTATCGTGCTCGTCGGCCTTCTTATTTATGCGTACATAGGCAAAACTACAAGGGGGCGCGGAAAGGTACAACGAGCCGGCGCAAAAAGGATGAAAAATGTCCGGAAGAAAGAGAAAATAACATCAAATGAAGGAACTCGACCACAATCGGAGAAGATAGATTTCATTTCCGGAAAGGTTCCGAGATTTTGCACCAATTGCGGCGAGAGAGTAAATCCTGAAGCAAAATTTTGCGGCAATTGCGGGAATGCTCAGGAAGATTAATAGGCGTTGATTAAGGAGAGCCGGACAGGTAAATTCACCGTTGAAAGGAACTATATGATTAGAATTAAAATCTTCGCATTGATCATCGGAATTGCTCTTTCAACATCAGCGTTTTCTCAGACAAAGGAATCGGTAAACAAAATTGCCCATGAGCTTGCGTGTCAATGCGGCACCTGTCCTAACTTAGCGCTCTATTCTTGTTATTGCGGAACGGCTGAACGAATGCGTACGGAGATTGGGGAGTTGATCGGAAAGGGTTTGGATTCAGATGCGGTAGTCGAAAGTTTTGTAGAAAAATACGGAGAGCAAGTATTAGCAGCGCCCAGAAAGGAGGGTTTCTATCTTACGGCCTGGGTCATGCCGATATTAGCGGTACTGGCGTTCGGAGTTCTGATAGTGATAACGTTAAGGCGTTGGTCGCAAAAAACAGCTGCCGCTTCCGAAATCACTCCTAAAAATCTTGAAACCGACGGCGGTGATTATGCAAAACGTCTGGATGAAGAACTAAAAGAGAGTTAAAAGGGGGAATGTTGACTTTTCTTGTCATGGGGATTTTAATAGTTCTGGTTTTAGCGGCATTGATTCAACCGATAATCAGCGGTAAAGAACAGGCAGCGCAGGGAAGGCGAGAAAACAATCGGGCGGTCGACGAACTCCTGAGTAAAAAACGCGCTCTTATCCGAGAGATAAAAGATATAGAACTTGATTACGAGATGGGCAAAATCGATAAGAGCGATTTTGAAGACCTGACAAAAAGCTACAGACAGCAGGCGATGCTCGTCATTAAGGAGATAGATTCCAAAAATGGGGGGCAAAACAAAAGAAAAAAGAAATTAATAAATCCTGAGTTCGTTGTTCCCGAAATTGAGATATCCGGTTTCTGCATCGAGTGCGGCACTCCTCTCTATAACGGAGCTGCTTTTTGCGGTGTCTGCGGGCATAAAATCTGAATCGGTATCCGGTTTAGCCGGAAGCCAGAGGTAATTCTTTCATCAATTCCAAAGCTCTATTTTTATTCGATATTGACGGCACTTTAATTTCTTCGGGCACTGCCCCCCGTGCACTTTTTACCGAAATCGTCAACGAACTTACCGGAATTGAAGTGTCGCTTGAAATTAGACATGTGGCAGGACTCACAGATCCGAAAATTCTCGAGGATATGTTGTCCAGAGCAGGAATACCGGAGAACAGGATCGGGAGTGTCGCAGATGAATTCTTCCCCATTTATTACAAGCGACTGAAGGAAAGATTCGAAGATTCTGTCGATAAAAAAGTATTTGAGGAAGTTCCCGGGATTTTGAAGGCTCTTCACAAGATGAAGAACGTTCACATCGGTTTATTGACAGGGAACATGGAACAATCGGCGATGATAAAATTAATTCCGTTCGGTCTTTACGGTTATTTCCGGATTGGTGCATATGCGAGCGACAACTCCGACCGGAACGCGCTTCCTCCAATCGCGGTATCAAGAGCGGAGGAGATGTGGCGGCAAAAATTCGATCAAAACGAAGTGTTCGTGGTGGGAGATACCATCCATGACATGCGGTGTGCGGTGCACAACAATTACATGGCGATTGGAGTTGCACGCAAAAACGGTGAAGAAGAAAGGAAGAAACTTAAGTCCGCCGGGGCTTCGTGGATATTCGAGAAGATTCCGGAGGCGGAAGAGCTCAAGCTTATTGCAAATCTGAATTAAGATGTTAGATTATTATGAAGACCATGTTGGGAATTATTTTAACTAAATATATCTTTTTGCCGTCGTCTTTCATTTTTCTTTTCCTGGGTGAGATCAAAGCGCAAAGCATCTTAAAAATTGAACGAATCACAGTCAGCACATCGGTGGAAAACCGTCAGCCGGTTGGTGAATCTGACGTCTTCGCCGACAGCGTCGGAACGCTCTACTGTTTCACTGAGATAAGGGGGATGGGTGATTTCACGACCATCAGCCATGTCTGGTATCATGGTGAAAACCGGCGCGCCGAAGTAAAGTTGAACGTGCGAGGTTACAGGTGGAGGACATGGTCAACCAAGTCTATTCAAAAAGACTGGACGGGAGAATGGCGGGTGGACGTCGTTTCGGCTGATGGGAAAATACTCAAATCCAAACGGTTCCGCATCGTGAAAACGAATGATTCCGGAGCAAATCCGGACACTGTATCTAACTGAAATAACCTCAGCTTATATCGCTGTAACTTCCGGGACGTCTGTCCTTTAAAAAATATTTTGAGGCATGAGACTTGTCAAGCAGCTCGAAATCGAGATCGGCGTAAAGCATTGCCTCAACTCCACCCGGCGCGGAAGCAATCACGCTTCCGTCCGGCGCACAAACGAAAGATTCTCCGGCGAAGTTGAGATTCCGTTCAGTTCCGACTCTGTTTACAAGCGCGGCATAGTATCCGTTCTGAAATGAGGCGACTCTTACCTCAGCTTCATACAATCCGTCCGGCCATTCACCGACCGTTCCCGCTTGAGGAATCACTACCAGCTCGGCGCCCTTAAGCCGCAGCGACCGCATGACCTCGGGATAGTGTCTGTCGTAACATATCGCTACCCCGATCTTTCCGGCGGCTGTATCGAAGACCTTCGGCAGTTCGGCGGCAGGAGAATAATAATCCTTTTCGTGGAAATGTTCGTAATCGGTGATGTGCATCATCCTTGTGACCCCGAGGATTGAGCCGTCACTATCTATAACAGGGGAAGAATCGTACGTCTTCTCCCCGTCACGTTCGAATAGGTTCAGCACGACTACGACGCCGAGTTCTTTCGCTCTGAGAGAGAATTTCTCCGTAAAATTACCGGGAATAGTGTCGGCAAGCTCCAAATTATTGCCATCCGTATGCCGCTGAGGATAGAACGGTTCAAAGGCGAGTTCCGCGTAAGCAACCAGCTCCGCGCCGTTGGAGGCGGCTTCTTCGAGGGCGGCGAGTCCCCTGTTCAAATTATCTTCAATATTTTCCGTAACGAAATGCTGTACAAGTGCGATTTTCAATCAGTCCTCTCCATCAGTCTTTTCGTTAACGATATGCCAGATATAATTCAGACCCTCGAGCGTGAGATGTGTATTTATCTTATCAACTTTTTCGCAATAGGGGGTAATCAAATGTGCGAATCCTCCTGTGGAAACCGTTTCGACAGATTCTCCCAACTCTTCCTCAATCGCCGTTACCATATAGTCTACGACGGCTACCGCTCCCCGCATTATCCCCGACTGCATCGAATTGACGCTGTTCTTTCCGATAATCTTTTCAGGAAAACGAAAATCAATTCTCGGTAATTTAGCAGCTCTCGCAAACAGATCGTTTGCCGACGTTTCCACCCCCGGAGCAATTACACCTCCGACGTATTCTCCTTGAGATGAAATGACGTCAAAGGTCGTCGCAGTCCCGAAGTCAACAACAACAAGCGGTAGTTTATACTTCCGTATTCCCGCTACCGCGTTACAAATTCTGTCAGCGCCGAGCTGTTCGGGACTATCAATCGATAATGGCACACCGACCTCCAGCTCATTTGAGACTATCAAAGCAGTTTGATTCAGATACTTATCCGACATGTGGGAAAATACGTCAGTGAGCGGAGGGACGACTGATGAAATTATAACGCCTTTCAGGTCACCGGAATCTGAGCCGGCATTCGCTAAGAACTGGTTGACAAGAACGCCATATTCGTCAGAGGTTTTAGGCGGACCGCTTGTTGTCCGCCAATCATATTCGAGTTTATGGTCGCTGAATAACCCCATAGTTGTATGGGTATTCCCGATATCAACGGTCAATATCATAAAAATCAAACCTCCAAATTCAGAGAAATTTCTCCATATTCGATTTTACGCTTACGCCCTGAACTATCTTTCAGCTGAAAAGAGAGGTCTGCACCGATGTCGGTGAACATTCCTTTCAGCTTCTCTCCGTTATGTTCAATTTTTACCGGCTCATCCAAATGAATGCACCTTTTCATCCACTTATCGATGCCGCATTCAATTTCACCGGAATAATATGCCTCATAAATAGACAATATTCGATCTAACAATTCGTCTTTTTTTACTACTGCTCCCGTGATGCTCTTCAGGGAGGCTGCCGTTTTCCCGAGCTCCGAAGGGAAACTTTCCGGTTCGTTCAGGAGATTGATTCCAACCCCGACCACTGCGTATTCAATCATCCTGCCGGCTATGACACTCTCCACGAGAATTCCTCCGATCTTTTTCCGCTCAACGTATATGTCGTTCGGCCATTTGATCCCGACGTTACAATCTACACTCTCTTCAATAGCCTCGCAAACGGCAACGGCGGACTGCAATACTATCTGATTTGCCTTGACCGCAGGAATGTCGGGCCGAAGCAGGATGGAAAAATAAAGCCCGAGACCCGCCGGCGAATACCATTCACGGGACATTCTGCCTCTCCCTTCGGTTTGGGCGTCAGCGGAAAAAACCGTCCCCTCGGCTGCCCCCTCCGCCGCGGCGAGAAGTCCCGCTTTGTTTGTCGAATCGATGGAGTCGAAGTGGATGCGTGGCGTTCCGAACATAAGCGGCAGGGCGATCAGTTACGGCTTGTATTCGCCGAAAACTTTTCTTAAGGCATCGGATATTTCGCCGAGTGTAGCTTTCGTCTTTACGCAATTTAAAATTTTCGGCATCGTATTTTCCGCGGTTTCAGCAGCGCGTGACAGTTCCGATAATGATCTCTCCACGGCTGCGGAATCCCTTTCTTTTTTCAGGAGACCCAAATTTTCCATCTGCTTTTCTAAAACATCGGGGTCTATCTCAAATGTTTCCGGTTCAATCTCCTGCTCTGACTCAAAAACATTCACACCGACAATTAGTCTGGCGCCCTCTTCGACCGCCTTTTGATATTCGTAAGCGCTGCGGGCTATTTCGTTCTGGATGAATCCGCTTTCTATGGCATTCAGAGCGCCTCCGAGGTCATCTATTTTCTTAATATAATCGAATGTTTCCGTTTCAAGCTCGTCGGTAAGATTTTCCACATACCACGAACCGCCAAGCGGATCAGCTGCGTTTTCTATCCCTATTTCGTGGGCTATCACCTGCTGGGTTCTGAGTGCAAGAAGTGCTGCTTCCTCCGTCGGAAGGGAGAGAGCCTCATCGAAAGAATTCGTATGCAGAGATTGCGTTCCGCCGAGGACTGCGGCAAGCGCTTGAAGGGTTGTTCGAACTACGTTCACATTCGGCTGCTGGGCGGTTAGTGAAGAACCCGCTGTCTGTGTATGAAACCGCAGCGCCATGCTCTTAGGATTTTTTGACTTGAACCGTTCCTTAGCTATATTCGTCCAGATTCGCCTTGCTGCTCTGAACTTTGCAGCCTCTTCGAAAAAATCGTTATGACAGTTGAAAAAGAAAGAGAGACGCGGTGCAAATGAGTCAAATTCGAGACCGGCATCTACAGCGGCATCACAGTAAGCGATTGCATTGGCGAAAGTGAAGGCGAGTTCCTGCACTGCAGTGGCTCCGGCTTCCCTTATATGATAACCTGATATAGAAATAGTGTTCCAGTTCGGCATCTGCCCGGCACAATACGCGAATACGTCCGTAATTAACCGCATGCTCTGACGCGGTGGATATATATAAGTGCCGCGGGCGATATATTCTTTTAAAATATCATTTTGAATTGTTCCTGAAAGGCTTGCTGTTTCTACACCTTTAGATTCCGCAACGGCGATATATAAAGCCAGTACTGTCGGAGCGGTGGCGTTTATCGTCATCGATGTCGATACGCTTCCGAGATCGATCCCGTCAAAAAGGCTTTCCATATCAAGGATGCTGTCAACGGCAACTCCGACCCTGCCTACTTCACCTTTTGCCAGATCATTATCCGAGTCGTAGCCGATTTGAGTGGGAAGGTCGAACGCTACGGATAGACCGGTAATACCCTGTTCGAGAAGGTATTTATAACGCCGATTGGACTCCTCAGCCGATGCGTACCCCGCATACTGCCGCATAGTCCAGAGCCTTTTACCGTACATCTCTTCATAAATTCCGCGGGTAAAGGGAGGGGATCCCGGATCTCCCAATTTTTTCTCGTAATCGGAATTAACGGTTTTCGGTCTGTGAAGCGGCGTTTTTTTCCGATCCGAGCGTGACATAATCAGTCTACTACCATCAGCAATGACCCGACTGGGATGCTTTCGCCTTCGGTCACGTTTACGCTCGTAATGTTTCCGTCAATCGGTGATTTAATCGTGTTCTCCGTTTTCATAGCCTCGAGAGTGAGAAGCGGCGCCTCTTTTTCTATAGTGTCTCCCTCCGCCACGTTTATCCGTACTACCAAGCCTCCCATTGGAGCATAGATCCTGCCCAAATGTTTCGGAGGAGAATTTGTAAGTTGATATTTCCCCCTGATTCTGCTTTTTTCATCTTCGATCTTTACCGGATAGTTATTTCCATCAATAGATACCCTGAGCCCTTCCGCTGTGTCGTTGACGGTTATTAAATGTGATTGTTCATTTAGTAAAAGATGAAATATGCCGCCGCCGATTCTTACTATGTCAACTTTATCAGTCCTCTCGGATGACACGAATCGAATTTTACCGCCCGCTTCGTCAACTGATAATGTCAGCTCCGTTCCATTAATAGTACAGAAATATTTCATCTCAGAGCGGACTTTCTTCCGTGCATCTTCCACGATTTGAAGATTGATTGACCGGCGGATTCATTCACATTCCCATTCTGAAAGTTCATAACGGTATAAGCGGCTGCACCGATTGCGGCTGCGTCCACATCCTTCTCCTCAAATCGCGAAGGCATCTCCTTTATAATTTCGCCTGCGATGTTGGTGTCGTAATCACCTTTCACGAATTTATCGTTCATTAAGGCGCTGACACAAAATGGAATCGAGGTTGATATGCCTGTTATGATGTACTCTGAGAGGGCTCTCCTGCATCTGGCGATCGATTCGACACGGTCGTTACCCCATGCTATCAACTTTGAGATCAAGGGGTCATAGTACGGAGAGATTTCCGAATCATTTTGTACGCCGCTGTCTATGCGTATTCCGGGACCTCCCGGTTCAATATAGTTGTCTATAGTGCCCGAGTCCGGAAGGAAGTCGTTCAGGGCATCTTCAGCCGTGATCCGGCACTCGATCGCGTGCCCGGAATAAGTTATTTCATGCTGTCCAAACGGAAGTTTATTTCCTTCGGCGATGTTTATCTGCTCCTTGACGATATCCACGCCTGTCCTCATTTCGGTAACCGGGTGTTCCACCTGAAGCCTCGTGTTCATTTCGAGGAAGTAGAAATTCAGATTGTTATCGACAATGAATTCGACCGTTCCGGCGCTGTAATAGCCGGCAGATTTTGCTATTTCGACGGCATAAGAACCGATCTCTTCTCTAATCTTATCCGGGACAAAAGGTGAGGGGGACTCCTCAATAACCTTTTGATATCGACGCTGGACAGAACACTCACGATCTCCGAGATGGACAACGTTGCCGTCTTTATCTCCAAGGATCTGGAATTCAACGTGATGGGGAGACTCGATGTACCTCTCGATGAATAAAGCAGGATCGTTGAAAGACGAGTACGCTTCGGAGCTTGCTGTCTCAAACATCTCGGGCAGCTCTTTAGCGGACCGAACTATCCTTATCCCTTTTCCTCCTCCCCCCGAAGCGGCTTTCAGCAGAACGGGAAAACCGATTTCCTTTGCCGCTACGACAGCCGATTCGACAGACGAAAGGGATTCAGGAGACCCGGGTATCGGATCGACTCCGCATTTTGATGCCAGCGATTTTGCCCTGGTTTTATCGCCTAATGTCGTAATAGTTTCCGGGGAGGGTCCGATAAAAATCAAATTTCTGTCCTCTACTTCTTTCGCGAATTCAGGATTTTCCGAAAGAAAACCGTATCCCGGATGGATAGCGTCCGATCCGGACCGGTCGGCTATTTCAATTATTTTTTCGATTTTCAGATAGCTCTCGGAAGCTGGAGGCGCGCCTAACCGGTAAGCCTCGTCGGCGTGAAATACGTGAGGCGAAAATCTGTCCGCATCGGAGTAAACCGCTACGGTTCTGATCCGGAGCTCCTTACATGCCCTGATAATTCTAAGGGCAATTTCACCTCTGTTCGCTATAAGGATTTTATTTATTTTCATATAACAGTGTTGTGTTCCACTTATCATGAAAATTATACCATCATTACCGCTCAATAGTCAAGTTGTTTGAATTTACGACAGTGTTATGATCTTCCGATTAAAAGTGATCATTGGCACCACAATAGATGGAGTATCGGATTCTCCGTAAATTTTCGGGCGCAATGATGAAGGATGAGAACTTACCCGAATTCGGTTAGGGAAATTTGCGTCAGTTACAATGAAAATAAACGTTGCAAAGAAATCAAAGCATTATTAAAATATGGATTGAATTAGTAATAGTTCCGGAAGGGAGTCAGTATTGAACGTTAAAATTGTCATATAGGTGCAAGATTGACCACCACAAAAGAAGACCTGAAAACCCTCATCTCGTATATGGAAATGCTCACCGATCACGAAGTTGAATTTCTGCTTAAAACAGCCGTCGAGTGTAAATTAATAAATAAAGACGATGGATTAGAGGAATTTTACAAAGCGTTCGACAGTTCAATAGATGACGACCAGAAAGCCGAAATATTCAGGGCTCTGGCAAATATAGCGATGGGAGTGGAAGGACCGAAATTAGCCGGCGAATTCCTGATTCGTGCGGGGAAATCAGCTAAATCGGCTAATATCAGAACTAAGGTTGGAATTGAACTCGCGAATTATCATACAGGGTTAAAGCAATATTCAAAAGCGACTGAAACAATTGATGACGCCATGAAAGGCGCTGATACAAAAGTGTTAAAAGCAGGTGTGTTAGGAGCTAAAGCCGCTATCAACTATAATCGCGGTGATTATGAGGGCGCCATAAGCCTGTTTGATAAAGCAGCGACTATTTATAAAAGCAAAAAAGCGAATAAGGAAATATCGGAGATACACCAGGCTGTGGGCGATGCCTACTTCGAGATGAGAGATGTCGATTCAGCGCTTGTTTCTTACCGGGAAGCTTACCGGTTTGCTCAAAAGACGAAGGGCGAGCTTTCTTTATCTGAATTGTCATTCAAGTTGGGTGAGCTCAATATGTTGTCGAATAAGATCACACCGGCTATCACCTATTTCGAAGATTGCTTAAAAGACAAATCCGATCCGCTGTTAACAATACGAAGTCTGAGAAATTTAGCTTTATGCTACGCAATAATCGGCGGGGATGATGAGGCTGAAAAGTTATTTGAAGAATCCGTATCTCATGCTGTTTCTCTCGCGGATGACAGGGAAACGGCTCTCAGCAGGGATATTTATACTAAACATCTAATCTCAATCGGTAAATATGACGAGGCTAAGGTTCTCCTCGACAAAAACTATCAACTAAGAATGGAATTGCTTTCAGAACAGGGAGAAGAACAGACAGGGGGATGGGAATTCGCGCAGATGGTTTATAAGGTCTATTCGACATTGATGGAAAAGCAGGTAGATGAAGAGGATCGGACCAAGGTAGATGAACAGAGTGATAAAGTAGTATTATCGGGCAAAATAGCAGCCGAGGTAAGACGCCTGATCGAGATGATGCATCACGTTATCGACAGACCTAAAAACATAGCGAGTGACTATGAAAACCTCTCATTGAAAGAGGCGATAAAAGTGTTTAAAAAGGAATTCCTGACTGAAAGACTTGCGATCAATAACTGGAATAAAAATAAAGTAGCCGACGAACTTGGCGTCACGCTGAGTAATCTATACCATCATCTTGAAACGCTCGGAATGAATAAGTAACTCAGATTTAAAAGAGAGTATTAATCTTATCTATCCTTAATATACCGCCGGATTAAAATCGGCAATACCTATTTCTTAATCAAAAGGCTTTCCCTGTCAGGATTTATCGAGACCATGCTGATCGGAATTTCAAGATATTCTTCTATCGCCGAGATGTAACTTTTTGCCTGCTCCGGCAGACCGGAATATTCTGATATGCCGCCAAGCTTGACGTTCCAGCCTTCGAATGATTTATATATAGGTTTCGCTGACTCAAATTCTTCAATGTCCAGCGGAAAATAGTCGAGCCTATTTCCGTTGATCGAATAACCGGTGCACAGGTCGATTTTTTCAAGATCACTCAACACGTCTAATTTGGTAAGAGCTATCTCGCTTGCGCCGTTGACTGCAACGGAACGCTTTGCAAGGGGAACGTCAAACCATCCGCATCTTCTTTCTCTACCGGTGGTCGCGCCGAACTCATATCCTATCTCACGGATAAGCTCACCGATTGTTCCGGTCAGTTCAGTCGGAAACGGACCCAATCCAACCCTTGTAGTATAAGCCTTGAATACGGTAATCACGCGGTCGATTTTTGTCGGACCTATTCCGGTACCCGAACATGCGCCCCCCGCCGACGAGTTCGAGGAGGTAACGAAGGGATAAGTCCCGTGATCTACGTCCAGAAATGTACCCTGAGCTCCTTCGAGCAGTATGTTTTTGCCGCTCTTGATGTCAGAGTTCAGCAATGCAGTAACGTCCGATATGTAATTTTCGAGCTTCCCGGCTGCTTCGTAGTAAGGCTCGTAGATAGCCTCGAAGGTTGGAACAGCGGCACCGGCTTCGGAATTACGCGCTATAAAAGCATCGTAATTACGGCTCAGTTTTTTCCTGAATGCAGCGGGTTTTAATATATCACCGGCTCTGATTCCCACACGGGATATCTTATCGGTGTACGCAGGTCCAATTCCTCTCAGTGTCGTACCTATTGCGCCTGAACCGTCTTCAGCAGCTTTATCAATCAGCAAATGCAGCGGTGTAACGAGGTGTGCGTTATGACTTATAAACAGCCTGCCGTCGACCGTTATCCCTTCGGATTTCAAAAAGTCGACTTCAGAAATAAACGCGTTCGGATCTATGACAACGCCGTTTCCGATATAACAGACGGTTTTTTCTCTGAGAATCCCCGAGGGGATCAGATGGAGAATGTATTCTTTTCCACCGAAAATAATTGTGTGACCGGCATTAGCGCCCCCCTGATACCTGGCGATCACGTCCGAGTTTTCGGAAAGAATATCAACTATCTTTCCTTTACCTTCATCGCCCCACTGTCCTCCGACGACAATGGTTACAGGCATGAAGGAATTAAAATCGAAGCGTTAATTTCGGCCTCTTCGTATTGTAAGTTTAGTCGGTCAATTATTTGAAACTACTGACTGCTTTATCCAGGCTGTCGTATGATGTGAACACTGATGACAACTTGGTGATATTAAGAATGTTATTTATCCTTTCGCCGAGATTGGCAAGGCAGAGATCCCCTCCACTGTTACGGACAGTGGTGAGACCGCTGATCAGAATTCCTAATCCCGAACTGTTTACCCAATTAACTCCTTCTAAATCAAGAACGAAGTTTTTCACACCTTCGTCAATGAGTTTATGGATGAGTTCATGCAGCTGCGTGGCATCGGGTCCCCCCATCAGCTTCCCGGTTACCTGAAGTACCGTCACTCCCTCTTTGTCGATCTGTTTTAATTCCATAATTTACCTCTATCAGCTTGAAGTGAGGCTTGCTCGTTTTTTGGCGGCAGCTCTTGCCTGCCATTCTATCAGAATAGGACTTGCGATGAAGATGGAAGAATATGTCCCGACTACAACTCCTACCATCATAGCGAACGAAAATCCGGATATTACTTCACCTCCGATGAGGTATAGCGTAAAGACTACCATGAAAGTAGTAATCGAAGTCACAATGGTTCTGGAAAGAGAGTTATTTATACTCGTGTTAACAATAATTTCATAAGATTCGCGGCGCATGCTTTTGACGTTTTCCCTAATTCTATCGTAAACGACTATGGTGTCGTTGAGGGAATAGCCCACTATGGTAAGGAATGCGGCGATAACAGAAAGGTTAATCTCGATGTCCAGGATACTGAATATACCGAGAGTGATGATAACGTCATGAGCGAGAGCTATCAGTGCCCCGACCGCAAATTTGAACTCGAATCTGAAAGTAATGTAAATGACAATACCGAACATCGCTGCGAGGATCGCAAGTACCGCCTTACCCCTTAATTCCTCGCCGATTTTAGGTCCTACGCGCACTACCTTACGGATTTCAAACGGATTGTCCACGAATCCCTCCGCGAGTGTTTGAGAGAGATTGCCGGATGCTTCGGCGGCACCCTCTTCTTCGAGAATCCTGATAAGAACCTCCCGGTCCCCGCCGAATTGCTGTATCACGGCGCCTGCGTAACCCGCGCTTGAAACAGCTGAGCGAACGTCAATGCTCGAAACAGGGTTTGCAAATCTGACCTGAACGAGGGTTCCACCTATAAAATCTATTCCCAACCGGGGTCCGCCGTGAGCTATGAGTGAGATAAAACCAATGAGAATTAAGAGGAGAGAGAAGGATATGCCTATCTTGCGTTTTCCCGTAAAATCGATATTAGTGTCTTTGATAATTCTCATGTTAGATACTTAATTTTGTGACCGCAAACCGGTCGGTGAAATATGTGAACACAGTGCGGGTGATGAAAATTGCCGTAAGCATACTCGTCAATATACCCCAGAACAGCGTGATTGCAAATCCCTTAATCGGTCCCGTGCCGAACTGGAACAGGACGAGCGCGGCGATAATCGTGGTAACATTTGCATCGATAATCGTCTTCAATGCCCTCGAATACCCCGCATCGATTGCGGAGCGTACCGTCTTACCCTTGCTCAATTCCTCTTTGATTCTTTCGAAAATCAAAACGTTGGCGTCAACCGTCATTCCCACAGTCAAGATCAGACCTGCAATTCCGGGAAGTGTCAATGTTGCACGAAGCGTTGCCATTATTGCGAGAACAAAAGACAGGTTAAGTACGATAGCGAAGTCGGCGATCAATCCTGACATCCTGTAGTAGACAGCCATAAAGATTACGACAAGAATAAATCCGATAATGATGGCCTTTGTGCCCTTCTCGATGGAATCTCTGCCGAGCGACGGACCTATTGTGCGTTCTTCGATTATCTCCATCGGTGCGGGAAGAGCGCCCGCCCGTAAGATTATAGAGAGATCTTTCGCTTCGTTTATAGAAGACATTCCCTCGATGACCGTGTTGCCCCCTGAGATCTTATCCCTGATGACCGGAGCCGAATGTACCTTATCGTCGAGTATTATAGCGATCCTCTTGTTGATGTTCGCACCGGTTAGCCGTGCCCAGTCCCGGGCTCCCTGATCGTTCATGTTCAGGTAAACCACCGGCTGACCGGCGATAGAGCTGGCTCCACCCCCGAAATTTGCCGAGGCGGAAGTGACTACCTCGCCTGTCAAACCCGGTTCTCTGTTTATTGCGAAGAGAGTAAAGAACGTTTCAGATGGGAGACCCCTTCCGCCAAAATCTCTCGCTTTGTTCGACCAGACGATTTTCATATCCGCCGGTAATGCCGCCTTCACCTCTTCCATAGCGAGGATTCTCTTAACCGCCTTCACGTTTTCACGGGGTACACCGATATCTCCCTGCACGTTCCTGAGCAGAGCCGAGAACGGACGGTCTTCGAATATCTGTTCGTCCACGAGTACGGAGGAGTCCGAACTCTTCGTACGGGAATCCGTCGTTGTTCGCCCGAATATCTCCTCGACGCTTATAGCCTTATCCTGACTTTCAGCGGGAGGCGCCGCAGCCGTATCCGCGCTTTCAACTTTGGCCTCTGTAATAGCAAGCAGACTGTCAAGCGAAATGCCTGTTCTCATACTCTTGAGAACGTTGTCTATGCGCGTGAGAGCCGACTGCACGACGTCCGGATCTTTGAGTAAACTGAATTCGAGCAAAGCCGTTTGACGTATCAGGTTACGAGCGCGTTCCGGATCCTGAACACCTGCCAATTCAACTATTATACGGTTTCGACCCTGTTTCTGAATGGTTGGTTCGGAAACTCCGAATTGGTCTATCCGGTTGCGGATGACCTCGAGGGCGCGGTTAACGGCATCCTCCGACTCGTCTTTCAGGGCCGAGATGATCTCGGAATTCTCGATGCCGTACTCGATGAAATGCCTTGCCAGCTTGATGTTTCGCTCATTCGCTTCTAAAAGAAGAGCATCGAGATAATCTATCCCCTCATCCTTCGCTCTGAGCTTTGACGCCGCAAAAGCCTCATAAAGTAATGACTTGTTGGACGCCAAATTCTCTACGAGTTTCGGGATATCCACTTCCATAACGACGTGTATTCCACCCTGAAGGTCGAGCCCGAGCTTCAGCACGCGATCCTGAAGCGCTTCGCGTTTTTCTGTTTGTTCAGGGTCGGTTAGATAATATTCTACCGTCGGCGACAACATGTATGCGGCAAGTGTGATAGCGGCAGCTATCAATACGAATCTCGGTGCCAGTCGTGTTCTCAATAAAACCTCATTAATTCTTACGCTTCAGCAAAACACGGAATTTAGCTCACTCCGCTTCTTTTGTCAAATGAAATTTCGGATTGTAATAGAGTTTTATTTTAGAGATAGGTTAATACCCGCGAGATTTGTCAACTATGTTCATCAGGTTCTCTCCTTCGATATATCTGCGGAGGTTTTTGCCGAAATCCGATGCGGCTAACAGTGTGTAGCCGGCGAAGTTCCCCGCAACGTGCGGGGAGAGGAAGACATTGTCGAGCTCGAAGAGCGGGCTTTCTTCGGGCAGCGGTTCGGTCTCGAACACATCGAGCCCCGCTCCCGCAATTTTCTTCTGAGCGAGTGCATCGATGAGCGCGGTCTCATCGACTATCGCCCCGCGGGCAACATTAATAAGTACTGCAGATTCTTTCATATGGGATAGTTTGCCGGCGTCGATCAATCCTTGAGTCTCGTTCGTAAGAGGTGCGCATACGGCGAAGTAATCTGATTCGGAGATCAGCTCCTCAACTTTTTCCAATGGATACACACTGTCCGCGTTCAAAAGTTCCGTTTCCTCTGTTGCGCTCCTTGAAGTGACGATTACCCTCATTCCGAAACTCTTAGCCATTTCCGCGAGCGCTTTGCCGACACCGCCGTACCCCAATATTCCAAGTGTTTTACCTGAGAGCGTCCCGTTTTGCCTGACTATCTCCGACTGGCTCCACTTCCTTGTCTCCATGAACTTAACTGATTCGGCGAACCTTCGCTCGAAGTAGATCATCATCGCGAACGCGTGCTCGGCGGTGACCTTGGAGTGAAACCCGACCGCTCTCGTGAGGATCACCTTACTCTCTATTAGTTTAGGAAAGAGTATGCCGTCAACACCTGTAGCGCCGAAGTGAAGCCACTTCAGTCCGCTGAGCGAAGAGAATATCTCCGGCGTCAGATTATAGCAGGCGCTGACTTCCACGTCGCCCCCCGCCGAGGCGAACTCATCGTCTGAGGAGCAGAAAAGGAGCTCGACTTCCCCGGGAGATTCTAATTCCCGATGGACGTTCTCGACTATTTTGTCGAACATCTCCCTGCGGTTCGTCATCCGGACGGCTATCTTGATAATATTGTCTGTCAAGGCGCTTCAATCTATCGCTGATGCTATCGGAATTCAACTCTAATGATATAATGATCGATCTGTAAAACAGAGCGAACTGAACGATAAATTTTAGCGCGCGAGTCTGGATTTATCCTGACTACCGCATAATTTATGTAGTCGAATAGAATTCGGGGGCGCGCCCACTGCGCTCTTGCATTTCCGTGAATCTCCTGCTACATTACGCGGTAAGACGTTCATAAAATATTTGAGTATTCAAGTTTGAGCAAAATAATCGTCGTAGCAAACCAGAAAGGCGGCGTGGGAAAGACCACTACCGCTGTTAACCTTGCCGCATGCATGGCGGTTACAGAAGTGCCGACTTTGATAATCGACATGGACCCACAGTCGAACGCCACAAGCGGATTGGGAATAGAACTCTCAGACAGCGAGGCATCGATTTATGACGTGCTGATAAATGATACCGAAGTAAACGAGGTTATACGGAAATCAGAACTTCCCCTTCTCGACATACTTCCCTCATCGGCTAAGTTGGTGGGAGCAGAGATAGAACTCGTTCCTGCACTTGCCCGTGAGACGATACTCAAGGGCGCGCTTGCTACAGTCAACGGTGAATACGAATATGTGTTCATAGATTGTCCGCCTTCCTTAGGGCTGCTGACGCTTAACAGTCTGACTGCGGCAGATTCCGTTCTCGTTACCGTTCAGTGTGAATACTTTGCTCTTGAGGGGTTGAGCCAGCTGCTCAACACTATCAGGCTGGTTCAAAAAAGTTTAAACAGCAGCCTTGAGATCGAGGGGTTTCTTATAACAATGTTCGACAGCAGGTTGAACCTCAGCCGGCAGGTTGCGGATGAGATAAGAGAATATTTTAAGGAGAAAGTTTTCAACACTGTGATCAACAGGAACGTAAAATTGGGAGAAGCGCCGAGTTACGGCAAGCCGATCATTCTTTACGATGCCGTTTCTACCGGCGCAAGCAACTACATGAATCTCGTGCGGGAGATGCTGGAAAATGCCGGCTAAATCACTTGGCAGAGGGCTGGGAGCGCTGATCCCCGAAATAAGGGAACTGCCGGGCGAGTCATTGGGAGTTGCCGAGCTCCTTGTCGATCAGATTACCCACAACCCTATGCAGCCGAGACAGGAGTTCGATCCCGTGGCTCTCGAAGAGCTTGCCGCTTCGATAAATGAGAACGGGATAGTCCAGCCGATAACTGTAACGAAGAAAGACGGTAAATACGAACTGGTTGCCGGTGAGAGACGTCTCCGCGCCGCCAAACTGATAAACCTGAGAACGATTCCCGTTTACGTTATCAAAGTGGATGGAGATGAGAGTCTCCTGCAACTTTCTTTAATAGAAAATATCCAGAGGGAGGACCTGAACCCGATTGACCTGGCTGAAGCATACAGCGAATTAGTCGAACATTACAGATTGAGCCACAGTGAAATCGCAGACCGTGTCGGGAAGGACAGGTCAACAGTAGCAAACTTCCTTCGTCTCCTGGTATTGCCGAAAGAAGTAAAAGACTCGTTGCGTGCCGGTGAGATATCACAGGGTCATGCCCGGGCGCTGTTGGCGCTGAAGGATAACAAGAAAATCAGAATCCTTTTCAGGAAGCTGATAAAAGACGCCTTGAGCGTCCGCCAGGTAGAAGATATTATCAAACGCGGAACGCTGGAGCTGGTAAAAACGACGAAGATAAAAATAAAATCTTCTAAATCCCCTCAGATAAAAGCCATCGAAAGCGATCTGATGATGAAACTCGGAACTAAAGTGCGGATACGCCCGAAAGGCTCAGGCGGTGAAATAGTCGTCGAATATTACTCGAACGAGGACCTCGACAGGTTGATAGAGCTCATCGGACAGATAGAGGATTAGGCGATATGGCAGACGATAATAAATATTTGACTTTAGTCGTGATCCCCGACGAATCGGATACCCCCAAAACATTTCGGCTCAACCGGAATCTGCTCAGGTCATCGATAGTGATCGCAATTCTACTGATACTATCCATAGCGGTTTCACTGGCGCTTGTAATGCCGAGAGCGATGAGATACAACCAATTGAAAACTGAGAATGAAAAACTGATCAAGGAGCGTTTCAAGGTTTTGGGGTTGATCGATGATTACTCCAGAATAAGGCAGAGAGATCTTGCGATCAGGAAATATCTCGGGCTCGGATTGAACCTCAATTCACCTATTGGTTATGCCGGAACCGACTCGGATTCGCCGATAAAAAATCTCGACTCATTGTTAACGATCCCGCTCCGCAACATAAACCCGTCAAGTATTCCAAAGTTCAAGAATATTAACTTCATCGAAAATGTGCCCACTACGCCTCCGCTCGAAGGAGTAGTTACCGCGGGTTTTGCGCGTTCCACTATATTCAAGGAAGATCAACACCTCGGGATAGATATTGCTATAAGCGTGGGAGAGGCTGTAATGGCAGCAGCAGAGGGTTTGGTCGTCTTTTCCAACTGGACGTACCGTTCCGGAAACAGCGTAATAATTTATCACGGAAATGATTATTTTACGGTATATGGACACAATGCCCGCAACCTCGTAAAGGAACACGATGTAGTCCACCGTGGTGACCCGATAGCTCTGTCGGGGAATACGGGTATGAGCAGGGGCCCGCATCTCCACTTTGAGATCTGGAAAAAGGGAGTCCCGATAGACCCGCGAGATCTGATGCCGATATACAGGGAAAAGGATATTTCTATTGATTAAGGATAAAAAGAGAATATGAAGAAGTTTGAAAGGAAGCAAGCCGAGAGGATCGAGACTATGATCGGACAGGGTACCCTGATCGAGGGAAACGTAAAAGGGATAAACAGTTTGCTGATTAACGGGACGATCACAGGAAACGTATCTACTGAAATGACTATTCGAGTAGGGACTACCGGTATAATAAAAGGAAACGTAAAGGCAAATTCGGCTCTGATCGGCGGGGTGATCGAGGGGGATCTGGACGCGCAGGAGAGCGCCGTCCTCGGTCCGAAATCGCGGTTAATGGGAGACCTGAAAACTGCCCGGCTCAAGATCGAAGAGGGTGCAACTTTTGAAGGCAGAAGCGTAATGCTTTCCAAGAACGGTGACTCGGACTCCGATGAGAAGGAACTCGACAAAGGGGAACCGAATTTCAAAATAAAAATGAGCTGAAACTGTTGCCGGAAACTGGTGAGGATAACGGAAAGCTTAAACTCAGTAACAGGTATTTCTCATTCGGCATTCAGGTGGCTGGCTCATTCGCTTTTTATCTCCTCGGCGGATATTGGCTGGACATCAAATTTTCCACTCTTCCGCTGTTCTTGATAATCGGAATCATCTTTGGCGCAATATCCTTTATATACTTTATGAGAAAACTATATCGGCAGGAATAACTCTCATCTGCCGGTTGCAAATCGAGGATGAATGCTAAGTAACTTCCATATTCTCGGGGCGGCTGTAACACTGATATCATCAAGTATCGTATATTTGATATTTAACAGCTTTGTTCAAGTCGACACTATTACGTTTGGGTTATCCATTTTAACCGCATTTTTAATAATGGAGCTAAGCAGCCTCGTTAGAGAATGGAGTTCCAAAGGGGACTATAAGAGGATTCTTAAAGGTGTTTTTTTTAGCTTCGCAGGCAAATTTTCAGTGATTGTCTCGGCGTATATCATCGTAAAATATTTTACGGACTTAAATGCGAAAGATTTTATGATATTTCTGGTTGCTATTTACTTTCTCTTATTTATCTTTGAGGTTCTGTACATAATGAGGTTTGATTTTAGGAGCTTGAAGAAGGTATAGATGTTGTTATCTGAAGGATCAAAGCAAATCCACAGCTTAGATGATATTGATCCGGTACATGTTGTGAGGGATATTTTTCATGAAGTGAGCGACCAGGTCTGGATACCTATAGAAGTGTTCGGATTGGACCTGTCGATAACCAAACTTACGGTATTTATGTGGATTGCCGCGGCTATGCTTTTTGGCGTAGCGTTCATTGTCAGAAATAATTTAGAGCTTGTTCCGAAGGGAAGATTGGCGCAGGCGTTGGAAGCGATAGTACAATTTATTCGTGATGACATAGTAAAGCCGAACCTGCACGATGACTGGAAACGTTTTATGCCGCTGTTTATCACGTTCTTTTTCTTTGTGTTGATAAATAACACTATAGGAATGATACCATACTTCGCTAATCCCACCGGAAGCCTGAGCGTTACGGGAATGCTGGCGAGCATAACGTTTCTCACCATAATTTTCGGAAGCATCCATAAGAACGGAGTCGGCGGGTTCTTAAAATCCTTTGTACCGCCCGGCGTTCCCGCTTTTATTCTCCCGATATTAGTTGTGGCAGAAATTATAGGGTTGTTCACAAAATCATTTGCGTTATGTATCCGGCTGTTTGCCAATATGATCGCCGGTCATATAGTGATATTAACCTTATTCGGATTGATCTACATATTGAAAAGCTGGCTGTTAGCGCCGTTCAGCATAGCAATCAACCTTGCTATGAGCATCCTCGAAGTACTTATTATCCTCATTCAGACCTATGTATTCACATATCTTTCGGCTATTTTTGTCGGGATGAGTTTAAACCCCGACCATTGATAAATAGAATAGAAAATAAATAAATTAAGGAGATAATTAGATGGGTTCACAGGGATTAGCGTGGCTCGCTGCGGGAATCGGAGCAGGATTGATCACCATAGGAACCGCTATCGGTATCGGAAATATCGGTAGAGCTGCCATGGAGAGTATCGGGAGACAACCCGAAGCAGCCGGCGAAATAAGAGGCGCCATGATAGTAGCGGCAGCGCTTATCGAGGGTGTGGCATTTTTCTCGATAATCGTTACCATATTGTTGATAGTCCTCACAGGAGAATAGGCGAACAACAGATGGAATTTACCCTATTAGACGTAAGTTTCGGACTAGTATTCTGGTCTACGATCACTTTTTTACTCCTGCTGGTTGTCTTGAAAAAGTATCTGTGGGGTCCGCTTTTAGACAATCTTGACCGACGGGAATCGACGATCCACGATGCCATGAAAAAGGCGGAAGAGGCTCAGCAAAAGTCGGAGAAAACTCTCGAAGAATACAACTCCAAACTTGCTGAGGCACGGGATGAAGTTCGGAAGATCATAGCTTCAGGAAAAGAATCGGCGGAGCGGACCAAAGCCGAGATAATCGAAGAGGCGAACAAGAGGTCTGCTTCTTTGGTAGAGAAGGCTAAAAAAGAAATAAGCGCCGAGAAAGCAGAAGCTTTAAACGAGATAAAAAAGGTTGTGGTTGATATCTCAATTTTAGCTGCGGAAAAGATGATAAAGAAGAACCTGTCAGCCGACGACCAGATGAAATTGATCGAGGATACGATGAAGAGTATGGCAAAAGAGGGATGAAAGATTTAACCGCAGCCCGAAAATATACCTCAGCGCTGTTTGATCTGTCAAAAAAGAATTCGGAAATCGATCAGATTTCCGAGGGCTTGGGACTGTTAAAGCATGTATTCAGGACTTTACCGGAGTTCAGGGCTTTCATATTCTCGTTTAGGATCGAGACCGGTCAAAAGTTAAAGACTATTAAGAGTGCCATGAAGGAAAGTTTCACTCCGTTATTATCGAAATTCATGAAGACGTTGATCGATAACAAAAAGCAGGAGTTGATCCCCGACATATCCGATCTGTTCGACCGTAAGGCTCTCGGTTCAAAGAATAAAGTATTAGTTATCGCCACCACCCCGGAGAGTTTGGAAAGTGAGATGGTTTCGCGTATCAAGGAGAGTCTTGAGGAGAAATTAGAAAAAGATGTGGTTCTCGATTCAAAAGTTGATCCGTCTATTATAGGCGGGATGATACTGAGGGTCGGGAACACGGTCATAGATGGCTCTGTGAGAGGGAAATTGGCACGGATGCGTAAAGAACTTTTAACTTAGTTGAATATCAGGAGTAAGAATGGCTATTAAAACCGAAGAAATAACTTCACTGCTAAAAAAACAGATCGAGGATTTCGAGGTAACCGTCGACGTTGACGAAGTAGGCGAAGTTATTATGGTAGGTGACGGCATTGCCCGTGTAGTGGGGCTCGAAAAGGCGATGGCTTCCGAGCTGATAGAATTTCCCGGCGGCGTATTCGGTATGGCGCTGAATCTTGAAGCGGACAATGTGGGTATAATTCTTTTCGGTGACGACAGAGAGATCAAGGAAGGTGACACTGCAAAACGGACCGGCAAGATAGTCGAAATCGGTGTTGGGGAAGAGATGATGGGAAGAGTGGTAAATCCTATCGGTCAGCCCCTCGATGGAAAAGGCAGTATAACCCCGGAAGCAACACTGCCTATAGAAAAAAAGGCGCCGGGCGTCATCTCGAGGCAGCCTGTGAAGGAACCGCTTGCCACCGGAATAAAATCTATAGATTCCATGATCCCTATCGGACGAGGCCAGAGGGAGCTGATAATCGGCGACAGGCAAACCGGGAAAACTGCCATAGCGATTGACACGATCATTAACCAGAAGGGCGGTGACGTGAAATGCATTTACGTGGCGATCGGTCAGAAGGCATCCACTGTAATGGCGGTCATCCAGACGCTTGAAGATCACGGCGCGATGGAGCACACAGTGGTAGTAGCCGCTAACGCTTCTGACCCCGCACCGATGCAGTTTATCGCTCCGTACGCAGGAGCCGCCATCGGGGAATATTTCAGGGATAAGGGGGAGCATGCATTAATAGTTTATGACGATCTTTCAAAACATGCCTGGTCTTACAGGCAGATTTCCCTTTTGCTGAGACGGCCGCCGGGGCGTGAGGCGTATCCGGGAGACGTGTTCTATCTCCACTCAAGGTTGTTGGAACGCGCTGCGAAGATGAGCAATAAACTGGGCGGAGGATCTCTGACCGCTCTGCCGATAATCGAAACGCAGTTGAGCGACGTGTCCGCATATATCCCGACAAACGTTATTTCTATAACGGATGGTCAGATATTCTTAGAGAACGATCTCTTTTATGCGGGAATAAGACCCGCAATCAACGTCGGGATATCTGTGTCGCGAGTCGGTTCAAACGCTCAGATAAAAGCCATGAAACAGGTGGCTGGCTCCCTCAAGATAGACCTGGCTCAGTACAGGGAAATCGAGGGATTTGCCAAGTTCGGGTCCGACCTCGACAAGGCGACTCTGGCGCAGCTGACAAGGGGCGAACGGCTCGTCGAGGTTCTAAAACAAAACCAGTTCAAGCCGATGAAATTCGGAAATCAGATTGCGATAATTTTCGCCGGAACGAAAGGACACTTGGATGTAATTCCGGCTGAAAAGATCGTTCAATTCGCTGTTGAGTTTGACGATTATATGGAACAGGAACACCCGGAGATCCTAAAGGAAATTGACACCAAAAAGGAAATCTCCGATGAGCTCATGGGTAAACTGGGCGCTGCAGTCGAAAGTTTCGTAAACTCATTTAAAGCAAAAGAGGCATAGTGGCGACACTCAAAGAAATAAAATCCCGCATGTCGTCGGTAAAGGGGATCGAACAGGTTACCCGCGCAATGAAGATGGTCGCCACCGTCAAGCTCAGACGCGCGCAGGCAGCAATAATACAAGCCAGACCATACGCTTACAGGATAAGAGACCTTTTAAACGATTTGATACCACAAGTGGAGTCGGAGCTGAATCCGTTATTGGCGATACGGGAACCGAAGAAGTTTTGTACGGTAGTTGTGACTTCGGACCGGGGTCTCTGCGGATCGTTCAACACAAACGTTCTTCACAAAGCCGAAGAGATAATCGCGGCAAACGGCAGGGAAAATACGAAACTGATCGCTGTCGGAAGGAAGGCGCGTGATTTCTTCAAAAACCGGAATTACGATCTGATAGCGTCGTACATAAATTTTTCGAAGGAGCTCAATTTCAATCACGCAGTGGAAGTGACGGAAACCATCAGTTCGCAATATCTTTCGCATGACTTGGACAGGGTGGACGTGATTTACCATGAGTTCAAATCAGCGGTAAAACAGGACCTGATAGCGGAACGCTTTCTACCGCTTAAACCGGGTGACGCGAGGGAGGAATTTATGCCCGGTGCAAAAGAAGATGATGAGGATAGCGAAAAGGATTACGCTTCGCCGTTATCCGGTGATATGCTTTTTGAGCCTTCAGTGGAAGCGGTGGTAAACGCTATCGTCCCCAAGTATCTTGGTGTTCAGATGTGGAGGATACTTCTCGAATCCAACGCATCCGAGCAGGGCGCTCGGATGACCGCCATGGAAAACGCAACAGATGCCGCTGAGGAGATGATCGAAGAACTGCAGCTCTCATACAACAAGGCGAGACAGAGTTCAATCACGAGAGACCTGCTTGATATAGTCGGCGGAGCGGAAGCGCTGAAGGATTGATGAAAGCAGTGATAAATATTTATTACCGACCTTTTATCGAAACCGTTAAAACGGTTCATATTTATATATTTCATGCCGTTAACCCCCGACTTAAGTCGGGGGTTAGTGAGACAGCAACTTCTTTTAACCGCTTTAGCGGTTTTGATAATTACAGATATCTTAATATCGAATAATTCAAGGACTAAAGAATGAATAAAGGAAAAGTACTACAGGTTATGGGTCCCGTCGTGGACGTGGATTTTTCGGATGGAGCTATTCCACCGATATTTCAGGCGTTGAAAATAGATAGAGGGGATTCGGAATTAGTGCTCGAGATAGAGCAGCACATCGGTGAATCAGTCGTGCGTACGGTGGCGATGGACTCGACGGACGGGCTTGTGCGCGGTGATGAAGTTATAGATACGGGTGAGCCGATCATGGTTCCGGTGGGACCGGAAGTACTCGGTCGTATGACAGACCTTCTCGGCAACCCTATAGACGAAAAGGGTCCGATAAAAAGCAAGATTCGGCTTCCGATACATCGTCCGGCTCCGGCTCTTACAGAGCTCTCGACGACTCCGGAACCTTATGAGACTGGAATCAAGGTGGTCGATCTCCTCGAGCCGTACATGAAGGGCGGAAAGACGGGTTTGTTCGGAGGAGCGGGAGTAGGTAAAACAGTACTGATACAGGAACTTATTCGTAATATCGCAACAGAGCACGGCGGTTATTCGGTATTCGCCGGAGTAGGCGAAAGGACGAGGGAAGGTAACGATCTCTGGCTTGAGATGAACGAGTCCGGCGTAATCGATAAAACGGCGCTTGTGTTCGGTCAAATGAACGAACCGCCCGGAGCGCGAATGCGTGTAGGCTTGTCGGCGCTGACGGTTTCCGAATATTTCCGGGATGAGGAGGGTAAGGACGTTCTATTGTTCATCGACAACATCTTCCGGTTCGTGCAATCGGGTTCGGAAGTCTCCGCACTTCTCGGCAGAATGCCGTCCGCAGTGGGTTATCAGCCGACATTAGCGACGGAGATGGGCGAACTTCAGGAGAGGATTACCTCGACAAAAAAGGGTTCGATCACTTCGGTTCAGGCTATTTACGTTCCGGCTGACGATATCACCGACCCGGCGCCTGCAACGACTTTCGCGCACCTCGACGCTACAACGGTTCTCGACAGAGCGATATTCGAGCTGGCTATATATCCGGCTGTTAATCCCCTCGATTCCACATCCAAACTTCTTGACCCGAATATTCTCGGTGAGAGGCACTACCAGGTTGCGAAGGATGTGCAGGAGATACTGCAAAGGTACAAAGACCTTCAGGATATAATTGCCATTCTCGGAATAGACGAGCTTTCCGATGAGGATAAACTCTCCGTGGCGAGGGCGAGGAAGATTCAAAAATTCCTCTCGCAGCCGTTCTTCGTTGCTGAAGTATTTACGGGAATTGATGGACGATACGTGAAAATGGATGACAGCGTGGCGGGTTTTGAGGCGATCATAAGCGGCGAGATGGACGAACTCCCCGAACAGGCGTTTTATATGTGCGGGACGATTGACGAGGTGGTTGAAAAAGGGAAAAAGATGAGAGACGAAGAATAGCATATGGCTGAAACGTTCACTGTAGAAGTAGTTACACCGACTTCGATAAGGACATTCAATGAGGTAGGTCATGTTCGTGCAGCCGGCGTCGACGGACAGTTCGGAGTGTTACCAAGGCATATTCCGGCTATTATCGGACTTAAATCGGGCGAGCTCCGGATTGACATGGAGGGTGAGAAAAAGATCTTGGCTGCCAGCGGCGGCTATTGTGAAGTCCAGAGGGATAAGATTCTCTTCCTCGTGGAAACAGCGGAGCTCCCGGAAGAGATAGACGTTGAACGGGCACAAAACTCTCTCGACAGAGCTAGAGAGAGACTCAAAGAGCGAGGTGCCGGACTCGACATGGACAGGGCGCACAGCGCAATGAATCGAGCGAAAAACCGGCTGAAGATAGCCGGCAAGAAGTAAACAGTTCTCTAATTAACTATTTTTTTGTGCAGCAGTCATCCCGAAGATTCGGGATGACTGCGTAAGACGATGACCGGTAAACGCACACACCCGGCATCCGCCGTGTGCGTGCCACAACATGTTAAAATTTTGTAATTGATTTATCTAAAAAAATAGACGAGGTATTTTCAGAAATCTTTAGTTAGTTTACTGATTATTATTTCCTACCAACAAACCGTCTTCACGATTATCTTTAAACTCTGTTTAAGTAAATTATTGAATAGAATATGAAAGACCATTACAAAGGGATGAGAACACACTTCTGCGGGGAGCTCCGGAAGGAGGATTCCGGCGGTGATGTGACTTTGATGGGATGGGTAGCGAAGCGGCGCGACCACGGCGGGCTGATTTTTGTCGATTTGCGCGACAGATACGGTATCACACAGGTGGTTTTCAACCCTCAAATGCCTGATGACGGATTTAAAATAGCGGAAAAGCTCTCGGCGGAGGACGTATTAAAAATAACCGGAACGGTCGGAGAACGACCGGAGGGAACGCTGAACCCTGACCTCGATACGGGTGAGATAGAGGTAAACGCTGATGCAATTGAATTACTCAGCGAAGCGGAAACTCCTCCTTTCGAGATACGGGAAGAGGTGGAAGCATCGGAAGACCTGCGGCTTGAATACAGGTATTTGGACCTGCGCCGAAGAAAATTGCGGGACGCAATAATCATGCGCCACGAATTCTATCAATCTGTAAGAAATTTCATGGCGAATAAAGGGTTTATCGAGATTGAAACACCGGTGCTGACAAAATCCACACCGGAAGGCGCCCGGGATTATCTTGTACCAAGCAGGATAAGTAAAGGAAAGTTCTTTGCGCTGCCGCAGTCGCCGCAGATATATAAACAGCTGTTGATGATCTCCGGTTTCGATAAATATTTCCAGATCGTAAAGGCGTTCAGGGACGAAGACCTCCGTGCGGACAGGCAGCCGGAACACACCCAGATAGACATCGAGATGTCGTTTGTAGAGGAGCGTCACGTACAGCAGATGGTGGAAGAGCTGATGGGGACCGTCTTCAGGGAGCTCATAGACGTTGAGTTATCATTGCCGTTTCCATCGTTGACATATGAAGAGGCATTGAATAGGTATGGCACCGATAAACCCGATTTGAGGTTCGGGTTGGAAATCTCGAACGTCTCGAAATTAACCGCTGAAACAGAATTTCAGGTGTTCAGGGATGCTGTGGAAAAGGGAGGGATCGTCGCCTGCATCGCCGCGCCCGCCGGTGGAACTTTCAGCAGGAAGGTCATTGACGATCTGACAGAGTACGTCAAGAACCAGGGTCTAAAGGGATTATCATGGACAAAGGTAGAGAATGAAAGTCTAAGCGGTGGAGTCAGCAAATATTTTTCCGAAGATGTCCAAAAAGAATTGATTGAAAAGGTCAATGCGGCTGAGGGAGACGTGATATTTTTTGCCGCCGATGAACACGATTCGGCGTTGAAGGGATTGGGAGCTCTCAGATTAGAGATTGGACGGAAACTCAACCTAATCAAGCCGGGTGAGTTTTCCCCGCTCTGGGTGACAGGATTTCCGATGTTTGAATGGGATGAGGATTCAAAGAGGTACACGGCGGTGCATCATCCGTTCACATCGCCGAGATCGGAAGACTTGGATCTACTCGATTCCGACCCGTCTAAGGTGAAGGCACGTGCATACGATATGGTGATCAACGGGAGCGAGCTCGGAGGGGGAAGCATCAGGATACATTCCAGAGAAATTCAGTCGAAAGTCTTTGATTCTCTCGGAATCGGACCTGAGGAAGCGGAGAATAAATTCGGGTTTTTGCTGAAGGCGCTATCCTATGGAGCACCACCGCATGGCGGAATTGCGCTTGGTCTCGACAGGATCGTCGCAACTATGCTCGGTGTCGATTCGATACGGGATGTTATCGCCTTTCCCAAGACAACAAGCGCCTCTGCGTTAATGGAAGGAGCGCCGTCGGAAGTGTCCGACGAACAGCTGAAAGAGTTAGGAATTAAGTTGGAACATAAGTGAACGAGAGTCGTATAATCTCGTGTGCAAAAAGATTCTTGGATTCATAAGTTATTGTTTATTAGATATATGCATTGTTAAAATAGGCGGTGTTTCTACTATGAACCGATTTATATAATAAGGACACAGGAATGAAGACAATCGAAATACGAAAAGGTGGATGGATGGTACGGACAAAATGGACTGCGTTAATTGTTACACTCTTTATCAGCGTTGGCTGCGGAGGCGGAGCTTTGACGTCCGAACAGCTGCAAGAATTAGAAGAGGCTAAAAACGCTGCGCTCGTTGTCGAAGAAAAAATACAGCAGCAAAAGGCCACGAGAAAAGAGTTAAACGAAGATCTCGCAACCAGGCGTACAGAGCTGAAACAGCTTCGCGCTGATAAGTCGGTTTTGATGGAACGGCTCAGGAAATTAGAACAGCTCAACAGAGACGAAGCGGAAAGCGATACGAGTACGGCTGAAAACGATGACGGTAAGTAAAGAGAGTAGGGGAAAAATTATGGTATGGATAAGAAGTTATGTCATTATACTGATGGCTGTAGCAGGGTATCTGTTATCTGCTTCACCCGTTGCCGCTCAAGAAGCTGCGGGTATGACAGCGGAGGAATACCAGGCGGAGATGGCGCGATGGCAAGGCAGGGAGGCATCAGCAAGCAGCGAATTAGCAAGGATCAACAGAGACATAGTATCTTTGAGAGAACAGTTGGCTGATATAGACGCTACTATCTCCGAAGAAAGGGAAGAAATACTTGGTCTGATGAGCGCCTCGGATGATGAAATCAGAGAGTACATGAATATGCTGACCTCATTAGACGCAGACGTAGCCGCGTTGGAATCCCTTTCGAGAGAGGAAATACTCGGTGCGGTCGATCTGTTAGAGGATTTGGAAATCAGGCTTGAAGACCTGAATGAAAACGATCTCGCTATTTTGGAACAGAACCGGGAGTTGCTGGATAATATTGATGAGATGCTCTCGAATTACAGGACGGTGATACCGGCGCCGTCGCAAGATACCATCATGGCGGAGACGATCTCAGAAGAAACTCTGGATGAACCAGAGGAGGAAATCAGTGACGGTGAGACTCCCCGCGAAATCACCCTCGTAAGGAAGGCTGACTCTTACAGGGTAATAAGAGGCGACAACCTGTGGAAAATATCGGGGCGAGAGCAGATCTATAACGATCCGTTCCAATGGCTGAAAATCTATTCGGCGAACCGCGATCAGATCGTCGACCCCGATGTTATAGAGATCGATCAGATTTTTGTTATTCCGAGAGAACCGGCAATTAACGAACATTGGGTAAGCCGCGGCGAGAGTCTATCGAAAATCGCAGCAAAAAGGTACTCTAATCCCTTTGAGTGGACGCGAATTTACGAGGCAAACAAATCTATCTTAAAAGATGCGGACACGATTCACCCTTACACGATACTGATAATACCCAAAAAAGCAGAGAAAAAAGAGACCTCACCGGTTAATATGTAGATCCTTAATAATAAGGAAATCACAGCCTTAATATACTCTCATATTTTGTTTCATTTCTAACTTCCGTTTGACTATTCCACGATTCAACTTCCTTGTTTATCTCCCTTCTTTTATATATTTTATATAGCTATCAAAGAAAGGAGAAAGTGATTGATCAAGGAGACTGAAATTGCCTTAAAAGGGGTTGACCCACTTCTATTTCTCGGTACAAAAGATTCAAATTTAAAAGTTATCGAAAGTTATTTCAAATCAAGTATAGTCGCCAGGGGTAACGTTCTGAAAATCAAAGGCGATGAGAGTGAAGTTGAGGATATCCGGAAGATAATTACACAAATGATGATAGAACTGAACAAATCCGGCGGGCTGCATGAGGATGACGTGAAATCGATCATCACCTACAGCAAAGCGGGGGAATTTCCCGAAAAAGACGTTGATCTGGACCAGGTAATCGTTTTCACAAAGGGTGGATATGTTAAACCGCGCTCCGAAGGCCAGCTCCGGTTGTACAAATCAACGGGGAAGAACGACATCGTACTGGTAATCGGACCTGCCGGTACGGGTAAAACCTATTTAGCGGTGGCAATAGCGATTGCGGCGCTGAAAAACAAAGAAATAAGTAAAATCATTCTCACACGTCCGGCTGTGGAAGCGGGGGAGAAACTTGGATTTTTGCCGGGTGATCTGCGGGAGAAGATCCAGCCCTACCTGGCTCCTCTCTATGATGCTTTAGACGATATGATGCCGTCGGATAAACTACGTGGATTGATGGACCGGCGGGTCATAGAGATAATTCCATTGGCGTATATGCGCGGCAGGACGCTCAACAATTCCTTCGTGATATTAGACGAGGCGCAGAATTCCACTCCCTTACAGATGAAGATGTTTTTAACGCGTCTGGGCACAGCGAGCAAAGCGATAATCACCGGCGATATAACACAGATAGACCTCGAAACAAATCAAAAATCAGGTCTCATCAGCATTCAATCAATACTGAAAGGGATAGACGGTATTGACTTCGTATATTTGAATTCAAACGACGTTGTCCGGCACCGGTTGGTCAAGGAGATAATCAACGCCTATGACAGGCATAACGGGTTGGAACACAAGGATAAAAAGATTGAGCAAAAATGATTATCCCGTTATAGCCGCCGCATGTAGAACACCGATAGGTTCATTCAACGGTTCGCTCTCATCTCTATCGGCGCCAGAGCTCGGCAGCGTCGTTGTGAGAGAGACGGTCAGAAGGGCGGGTATAAAACCGGAGAGTGTCGAAGAGGTTATCATGGGATGTGTCTTACCTGCGGGCGTCGGGCAAGCTCCGGCGCGTCAGGCGGCTCTCTATGCGGACCTGCCTAACAGCGTGCAATGTACTACGGTAAACAAGGTATGCGGTTCGGGGATGAAAGCCGTGATGCTCGCCGCGCAGGCTATCCGTGCCGGAGATGCAAACGTGATTGTCGCCGGCGGTATGGAAAGCATGTCGAATGCGCCCTATCTGCTGAAAAAAGCGCGTGAGGGATATCGTCTGGGTCATGGTGAGCTCATAGACAGCATGGTTACGGACGGTCTCTGGGACGTCTATAACGATTTCCATATGGGGAGCGCGGCTGAATTATGCAGCCGTGAATGCAACGTGCCGAGAGAGGCGCAGGACGAATTCGCCGTATCGAGTTATGAAAAGGCGCTTAAAGCGCAAAAGGAAGGTTTGTTCGACGAAGAGATAGTCGGAGTGGAAATTCAGCAAAAGAAAGGCGAATCGGTGTTGTTTGATTCGGACGAGGAGCCGGGAAGAGTCATATTCGAGAAAATTCCAAAGCTGAAATCAGCGTTCGAGGAAGGCGGGACGGTTACCGCCGCGAACGCATCCAAGATCAATGACGGCGCATCGGCGATGATGGTTCTTTCAGCGGAAAAAGCTGAGGAACTCGGTGTGGAGCCTATGGCGAAGATAGTCGCCTATTCTACCGCAGCTAAAGCGCCCGAATGGTTCACGACCGCTCCCGTTCAGGCGATCGAAACGGTTCTCGAAAAAGCGGGACTCACTCTTGACGACATAGAGCTCTTCGAGCTGAACGAAGCTTTCGCCGTGGTGGGACTCGCCGTATCCGATGAACTCGGGATAGATATGTCGAAACTGAACGTGAACGGAGGCGCAGTAGCTCTCGGGCACCCCCTCGGGGCGAGCGGAGCGAGGATAACCACAACGCTTCTGTATGCCATGAAACAGAGGGATGCAAAATTAGGGCTCGCTGCCATCTGCCTCGGCGGCGGTGAGGCAACCGCAATGATTGTGGAAAGATAATCACAGATGGACGAAATAGAGAAGGTAAGCATAATCGGAGCGGGAACTATGGGTTCCGGAATCGCCCATGTTTTTGCCGTCAACGGCTATGAGGTCAACCTTATTGATACGTCTGACGCTCTTCTTGAAAGAGCGCTCAGTTCGATTACGGATAATCTCGGAAGGCAGGTCAGAAAAGAAATTATAAGCCGGAACGCGGTAGAAAATGCGCTCAAAAGTATAAACTTGAGCACTGAAATGGATATTGCAGCTGACTCACAACTTCTGATCGAAGCTGTATTCGAAAATAGTGAGGTCAAAAAAAAGGTGTTCGGGGAGCTTGAGAGGATCTCCGACCGCGAAGCGATTTTAGCTACTAACACCTCTTCAATATCCATTACGGATATCGCTTCCGCAACGAACCGGAAGGATAAAGTGATCGGAATGCACTTTTTCAATCCTGTTCCGGTCATGGAGCTCGTAGAGATTATCAAAGGAGAATCCACAGGGGAAGAAACTTACCAGGCAGTCAGAAAAGTTGTTAAAAGCCTCGGGAAAACCCCTGTAGAGGTAAATGATTCACCCGGTTTTATTTCGAACAGAGTTCTAATGCCTATGATAAACGAAGCCGTTTTTGCGCTCATGGAAGGCGTTTCATCGGCTGACGACATCGATACGGTAATGAAGCTCGGCATGAATCATCCGATGGGTCCTTTAAGGTTAGCCGATTTTATCGGGCTTGACGTTTGCCTGAATATCATGGAAATTCTACAGAACGGATTAAACAGCGACAAGTATGCGCCCTGTCCGCTGCTAAAAGAGAAAGTGGAGTCAGGAGAACTTGGAAGAAAAACAGGGTCCGGATTTTACAAATACAATTAATCATGAAAGGCAGATAGAAAAACAGGATGGATTTTAATCTTTCAGAAGATCATATCGCAATTAGGAAAACTGTACGGGAATTTGCAGAAACCGAGATAGCGCCCGGAGCAAGAGAAAGAGACGAAAATTCGGAATTCCCCGCCGAAATAGTAAAGAAATTAGCGCAGCTCGGTATGAGCGGAGTCTGCAGCCCAATCGAGTACGGCGGTTCCGGTCTTGATTATCTCTCATTCACAATTATTATAGAAGAATTAGCCCGTGTCGATGCGTCGGTTGCCGTCATAATCTCGGTGACTAACACTCTTGCCGGATTCCCCCTGAAACGTTTCGGGACTGATGAACAGAAGAAGAAATATCTTACTCCGCTCTCTACGGGAGAAAAGCTGGGCGCATATTCCCTCAGCGAGGCGCAAGCCGGTTCGGATGCATCCAACCTCGCCTGTATGGCAGTCAGGGACGGAGAGGATTACGTTTTGAACGGCGTAAAGAATTTTGTCACTAACGGGGGGAATGCAGATATAATTATTCTGTTTGCGAAGACGGACAAAGAGAAGGGCAAAAAAGGAATTTCGACTTTTATTATCGAAAAGGAGATGCCCGGTGTCTCGGTAGGAAAGATTGAAAAAAAACTCGGGATCAGGTCTTCCGACACGGTGGAGCTGGTCTTCGAGGAGTGCCGAGTACCGGCAGCGAACCGGCTTGGTGAAGAAGGAGAAGGATTTAAAATAGCCATGACCACTCTTGATTACGGAAGAGTGGGAATAGGCGCTCAGGCGCTTGGGATCGCGCAGGGCGCTATGGAACGGGCGATTGCGTACAGCCTGGAGAGGGAACAGTTCGGAAAAAAGATTAATGAATTTCAGGCTATTCAGTTCAAGATATCCGATATGGCTGTTGAAATCGATGCAACGAGATTACTTTTATACCGTGCCGCCTGGATGCAGGACAGGGGAGAGAATTTCACCGCTGAATCTGCAATGGCAAAGCTCTTTGCCTCCCAGACAGCAATGAAGACCGCAAATCAGGCTGTCCAGATATTCGGCGGATATGGTTACATGAGAGAATTTGAGATCGAGAGATTTATGAGGGACGCAAAAATTACCGAGATTTACGAGGGGACATCAGAAATTCAGAAGATAGTAATAGCCCGGGAAACTCTCAGGAAATACGGCAACTCGTAGAGGATCGGTCGATGGACGTATTTAACTCTATGGAGAGTAAACAACACGAGCAGGTGGTTTTTGCGAGCGATTCAAGTACCGGCTTGAGAGTGATAATCGCCATTCACGACACGACTCTGGGACCCGCGCTCGGAGGATGCCGTATGTGGAATTACGAAAAGGAGAGCGACGCGCTTACCGACGTTCTTCGTCTTTCACGCGGAATGACCTATAAGGCAGCAGTGGCGGGTCTCGATTTAGGGGGAGGAAAATCAGTAATAATCGGCGACTCGAAGAGTATGAAGAACGAGCATCTTTTCCGTTCCTTCGGCAAAATTGTAGATGGCTTAGGGGGTAGATACATCGCTGCTGAGGATGTGGGAACGAGCGTCAGCGACATGGAATGGGTTAGAAGGGAAACGCGGTACGTCACGGGAATTTCCCGCGCTCTCGGGGGGAGCGGCGATCCCTCGCCGGTAACCGCGCTCGGAACCAGCATCGGCATGAAAGCTTGCGTTAACAGGGTATTCGGATCTGATTCTCTTGAAGGCAAAAAGATAGCAGTACAGGGGGTGGGTCATGTAGGAAAACATCTTGTAGAATTATTGGTCAAAGAGGGAGCGAAACTTTTCATATCTGATATTGATGAAGATAAAATCAAAAACATGACAAAAAATTATCCGGTGAAAGTAGTTGACAACGATAAGATTTACGGTCTTGACGTAGACATTTTCGCGCCGTGCGCCATGGGAGGTATTATAAACGATAAGACATTATCGATGTTCAAATGTAAGATAGTTGCCGGCGCCGCAAACAACCAGCTCGAGAAGGAAAAGGAACATGGTAAAGCAATTCTCGAAAAAGGGATTCTGTATGCTCCCGATTATGTGATAAACGCCGGCGGTCTTATAAATATTTATAATGAAATACAGGGATACAATCGTGAGAAGGCGTTAGCTCAGACAGAGGATATCTATCATATACTCTCGGAAGTTCTTGACGCTGCTGAAAAAGAAGGAGTACCCACCCCGGTCGCCTCAAATAAATATGCCGAAGAGAGGATCAAAAGAGTGCGGGAACAGAATAAAACCTATTCCGGCAGCGCAGATAAATTCATCAAGCGACGCAGGGATGCTGTAAGGTGAGATTTTATAAAAATTCGTCGGAATGAAAACAGATAGAAGAAAATCAAGGGAATTAGCGTTCCAGACTCTCTACGCTTTATTTATGCAGGAAGAGATTGGCGAGCTCGAAGAGGAGAGAATTGAGGCGCTCAAAAAGGAACTTATCTCCGATAGAAACGTCAAAAAAAGCGTGGTACAATATGCGGAGAGTCTATTCACGATCACAAAGGAAAATTCTCTTGAGATAAATAAAATTCTATCCGAAACTGCTGATAACTGGGACGTAGAACGATTTTCAAAGGTCGATAAGTCTCTCCTTCACTTAGCCGTTGCCGAGCTTTTATATTTTCCGGAAGTGCCTGCCAAGGTAGTCATAAATGAAGCGCTCGAGATGGCGCGCTCTTTCAGCTCCGATGAGAGTGTGTCCTTCATAAACGGTATATTAGACAGTGTGAGGAGAAAATACGTAACGAAAAAGGAAATTGAAAAAGCAGATAAAGTTGAGAAAGTTTGAAATCCGGGATCATATCGGACGTGCATTCAAATTTGGAAGCTCTCACAGCCGTATTATCCCGGTTGGACGAATCGGGGATCGATAGGATAGTTTGCCTCGGTGATATAGTCGGATACGGAGCCGACCCGGTCGAATGTCTTGAGCTGATAGCGGAGAAGTGTGAGATAGTACTGGCCGGTAACCATGACTATGCCGTAGGAGGTAAGCACAGCGTATCCGGGTTTAATCCGGATGCAGCTGAAGCCGTAACATGGACTCAAGACGCTATATCCGGCAGCTGGGAAGTATATCTCTCATCGTTGCCGTTGATATATGAAGAGGAAGGGATTGTTTACGTGCACGCATCGCCCCATAAACCGGAGCAGTGGAGTTATATTGTCTCCCGCCAGGACGCAATTTCAGAGTTCAGATATTTTAAGAAATCCGCTGCCTTTGTGGGGCATTCTCATATCGTGGGGATTTACTGTCACGACGGCGATACTTTTGATGCGGAAGTGAGTCTTGACGAAAATAAGAGGTACATTATAAATGTCGGCAGCGTGGGGCAACCGAGGGACGGAAACCCGGCGGCATCGTATGCCGTATATGATTATGACACAAAAAGGATCAGCATTGAAAGAGTTGAATATGACTATAAATCGGCGGCAAAAAAGATTTTGGAGGTGGGACTTCCAAATTACCTCGGAAGCAGATTAGCACTTGAGATTTGA
>JADFGO010000009.1 GCA_022567655.1 Candidatus Neomarinimicrobiota bacterium | reverse complement strand
GCCTGTGCCGCCAGTTCGGCTTGGAAAGGGGTCAGGTTGATCTATTGACCCGCTGGGCTCGTTTGTCTCCGTCTAAGACCGGCACATCCCGCTCGTGCGAGAATCCCTTCCCGCGTCTCCCGCCTTCGCGATTCGCGCCCCTCCCGCAACAAACCACTCCCGCCCCGTCAATCTCGAATTCCTTGCTTAAAGCGCCGATTTCATTTGCAAAAGTTACTTTTAATCCGTGAAACGCGTTACAAGCGTATTTCAACATCTCCGCGCTCTTGAAATCGGTTAACTCAAAAGGTATATCTATTTGCTCGAAAATCTCTTCCATGACTTCGACAGGAAAATTCTTCTGCGCGCCAAGCACGTTAAGAGACGGCTTCAATAGATCGGCGACCGCATTCCCCTCCCGTAAAAATTCAGGATAGAAACAGACCTCATAATCTATACCTTCTTTAAGTCCAATATTTTCATTCAGAAGTGGTATTATAACTTCATCAATGGTTCCCGGGGGGATGGTGCTTCTGATAACAATTAAGTGTTTCTCCCCTTTAGCTTTTATCGACCTACCGATTTCTTTAACGGTTGATATGATTTGATTTAGATCTACACCCGCTGAAGCGGTACTCGGAGTTCCTACACACACAAAAGATATTACTGAGCCGTTCACGGCTTCCGAACCGTCGGTTGTGGCAATTAATGACCCCGTACTGCTTGCAGTGTTGGTTTCATCAAGGTCCGGTTCATAAAAGGGCAACTTCCCTGAGTTAATCGCTTCTACTTTATCAACGACAACGTCCACTCCGGTTACGTCATGGCCCATTGTTTTTAGGCATACTGCGAGGACACAACCTACGTAACCTAATCCGTATACGCTAATTTTCAATCTATCTGAATCCTTCGAAATCGGCATTCTTAGGAATAAGATAATTCCCTACAGGGCTGTCAATAACCTCGTCTATGTTCAAATCAAATAAGTATTTCAAATATTCCCGCCTTAGTCCAATATAAATCAATGGGTTGATATAGACAACATAGCCATAAATATCAACCCATTGGTAGAGATTAATAGGAAACGAATGTGTTGTCAAGTCAATTATTATAGCCGAAATGCAATCTCAAATTATTCTTGACTTATCCGAGTGCCGGGAGTATTATTCGTCCGTATTGATTTTGATGAAAACAATGAAATCCTGTATTCTTTGAAGCATCTAACTATAACAAGGAGTCATTGTGAAAAATAGGCGGCTGATAAACCTGACCGGATTGATGTTCCTGATTTTATTCTCTGGAGTCATCCGGGCCAACGATTTCGCTTTTTACAGTACCGTTCAGAAAGTTTTCAGAACCCAGGGATTACACGTTTCATACGATAATATGAAGTTTGTGAACGATGGTGACAAACGCCATTTTCTCCTGACTCTCGAAGCGAGAAGAACGGATATCGACCGGGTCATGCTGGTAGGCTTTTACGCTTGTGGTGTGGCAATACGGAAAACAGACTACAATTTCGACACTGTAAACATTATGCTCACTATCTCTAAGAAGGATGATGAACGCATCATGCTCGCAGCTAATACAGAGGATATTCTTTCACTTCTGAACAAGAAGATCAGCACAAACCAATTTGTAAGCTCTAACGTGAGCTGGTATTAATAGGATAAGGAGGATTTAAATGGACATACCTATAATGACGAGATTGGCCGGATACCTATGGTCTTTGTTATGGGCGATTGTTGCTTCAATAGGGTTTGCTTTTGGAGTTGGGCTCGCTCTTAAGGTTTTCAACTGGCTTTCTAAGGATATCGACGAGTGGGCGGAAATTAAGGACCGCAATTACGGTGTCGCGGCAATATTGGTGACACTGATCCTTATGGTGGGTTTGCTTGTGCATCGCGTCATATAGAACCCGTGAGATATTTCATCTCAATTTTAGCGGCAGGCATTATTGCCTGCCCTTTTATTTTGTAAACAGAATGAAGCAATAAAATGTCTCATATAGGTATCAGGGGATTCTATCTCTTAATTTTAATACCGTGTCTTCTCTTAATCTCATGCTCCGGAACGCTAAATGAAGCTGATGCACTATATGATGCGGGTGATTATAAGGCGGCTGAGAGCTCATACAGGTCTTCTCTTGATGCTGATCCGGATAACGCACAGGCACACTTTATGCTCGGAATGTCGCTCCAGGCGCAGAATAAGCACACTGAAGCAAAAAAAGAATTCGAAATATCATATAAGTTAGACAAGAACAACAAAGGAACGATAGCGTCGCTCCAGGTAATCTACTCCAAAGATGCCGGATCAAAGTTGAACGCAGGGGAAATTGAGGATGCCATTGCAATTTATAAAAAGGGATACAGCTTAAATAAAAATGATCCCGGGATCACGTTAGGGCTTGCTCAAGCATATACGGAGTACGGACTATTAACATTGGCATCCGAATTGTTGGAAAAAGCGGGAAGAGGCGGCAGGGAGAAAAATAGAGTCGAGGAGATTAAAACCGAAATAGAAAAACGCAGAACTGTAGCCGAGTCTAACTACGTTAAAGGCAAAAAAGCGTATGAGAACAATAATATCGTAACTGCAAAAAAATATCTGGATAAAGCGATTTCAAACAACCGGGACAGCGATGACATAAGATATTATTCCTTTATGTCCAACGGTCTCTATCTGTATAAAAAGGGGAGCCGCTGGCAAATTTGGGATGCAATCGTCGAATTTGGAAAAGCCGCTGAAGTGAGGACGAATGAAGCGGAGCCGAACTATTATCTTGCGCTCGGATATCTGAAAAAGGACGATAAAGATTTCGAAAATATCCTTAGCCATTACGAAAAAGCTCTCGAACTCGATACCGACGGAAAATTCACTTCCAAGATAAAGAAGGAGTTGGATAGACAGAGGAAGCGGAAAAAGAAGCTTGACGAATTTTGGGGTAAATAAGAACAGCTCCAAACTCCTTATCCGCATATTCCTTCATCTATGAAAAAAAGTTCTTATAGAAAATTCCTGCGCGGCGTGAGCAAATCACTATTAATGGCACAACGCCCTATACGGATCCTATCTTCCATACACATTCCCATCACGGTTAAAAAGCGGTTTCTCGCGCGAAGAAGTAAGCGGTTGCCACGGTATGAATATCCTCCTCTCAGGTGGGATGCGGATGAACGGAGAAGGATGTTTCTTGATATCCAATCCCATCTCGACAAATCAAATCCGGCTGAAAAGATGATTCACAGAGCCTGCAAAGAATACCTGCTGACTATAAGGATGCTTGAGTCCAGAGGCACAAAGGATTTTTATAAATATTCCAAGGAACTCTTCGGCTATCCTGATTATCGCTACATCGGCGGAAATGTTTCAATTCTTGATCTCGCCAAGCATCTTAGCGAGGGATTTACTGGATACGATCTTCCCGGCGATAAAAAAGCTTCCAAATCGAAACTCACTTCCCTCGAAGCTAAAAAGCTTCTTTCCGATAAATTGCATAAGCTCTTCCCTAAAAGAAAAATCAAGGTGATCATCTCAAACCGTATGACCGCCGACGCTTCTGCTGGAGCCGATTACTTAAAACTAAGAAAGGGCGCCTCTTATACAAAAAGACAAATTCAGCAGCTTATCAGACACGAAGGCGAGGTGCACCTTGCTACCACGCTTAACGGCTCTTCACAGCCGGTGCTGAAATTCCTCTCGAAGGGTACTCCCGGAACGACAATTTATCAGGAGGGATTAGCCGTATTTGCGGAATTCATGAGTCAGCAGATCGATCCGATGCGGGTCAAAAAACTCGCTTACAGAACTATCGCTATCAAGATGTGCGAAGAAGGCGCAGACTTCATCGATGTTTACAATTTCTATCTGGACAAGAATTTTTCCGAGGACGACGCATTTGACGCTTCCGCCCGGTGTTTCAGAGGAGGATTGATGGAAGGCGGCGCGCCTTTTACCAAGGACGTCGCATATCTTGACGGATTGGTCAGGATTTATAATTTTGTCAGCGTAGCATTAAAAAAAGGGAAGCCCGAGTTTGTAAAATTCCTCTTCACCGGCAAGATCACCGCGGAAAGTGTGCCGATACTTTATGATCTTTATAGAGACGGGATGGTCAGGAAACCGAAATATCTCCCGAACTGGGTAAAGGATATGAGGTATCTCGTCACATTCTTCAATTTCGCGGCTTTTATGGACACTATCAGTTTTAAAGAAGTTGAAGAGCATTACGAACAGATAATGAGCTAAGCTCCTCCTGTTAGCCATATCGGATTGGTTATCGAGAACGACTCCTTATCGTTGGATTCGGTATATACCTCGATTCTAACGTAACCGCGACTCAATCGTGATATGGTGAGAACATCCTCAAATCTGTATCCATCAGCGAAATCCGTATATTTGTGAATCTCTTCCTCTTTCCGGGCCGAAATCTCTCCTTTGATAACAACAATTCGTTTTAGTTTCCCGAACTCTTTTGTCGAAGCCGCGGTGATGCTCAATTTTCCTTCATCATAAGGATATTCATCCCCAATCTCATACAGCTCGCCATTTTGAGTCTTCAGGGAGATATCGGATATAGGCCCAGTAGTTATCTGTGCCCGCCCCTTTTTCAATGCTTGCAGAACAGCGTTGAGTTCCATTCCGCCGTCAAGCTTCAGTGCGGTGCGCACCTGTCCGAACAATTGCTTCCTGTGCTCATGCATCGAAAGGAAAGGAATTTTTATCTGTCTGAAATGGTTAAAGTTGCCGTGAGCATCGTTGCCCGCGAGGATAATCTTTCTCTTACCTTCGAGTATGAGATCTATCCATACTTCATATCCCCGACGGAACGAATCATCCGGAAGACCGTTCAAAATCTGTAATCCGATTATACGATCATCCAAAAGATCTTCTTTCGCCCAATATCCCCTGTTGAACAGAAGTCGTTGTCCGAACGGCGGTTTTTCCAGCGTGTGGGCTGCTATGGCAACTGCACCATTCCCCATGAGATCGAGTACCTCTGCCACAGAGAGTGTTGGTTCGGTATCGGGATAATCGTCCTCGCAGTCTCCGTTGCCGGGAATAAAAACAGGGGGATCAACCACTAAAAGATGTACGTTTTCCCCTTTTCTATTACCGCAAGAGACTTCTTCGGCTGGTATAGGCAGAGCGCCCTCTTTCGTCCCTGCTTCTCTCATCTCTTCCCTTGATTTATGCCAGCGGGGCAGATCAGCATCGTTTTCGTACGGAAATTCGATCGAATTATCGAGATTGTACGAATGGTCCGCAACAACAAAAAAATCGAGTCCGATTGATTTCGAGATTATGGATGACGACATGATAGGAGCGCCGAACTCCACTTTGTCATCGGTAAACTCCGAATGCGTATGAAAATCACCGTAGCTCCAGCCGGGTAATGAAGGTAAGGCATATTCCGGGATCAAAACGCTCAAATTTAACGGAGGCAACGTTTTGAAATTATCATTCACTACCTCGAACTTTCCATCGGCTTCGTTTGACAGGCTGAACTTCACCGTTACGCTTACAACCCCGGCACTGTTGCCGGGTAAACTCAGAGAAAGCGTTCTATTCCAGAATCTCTCCTCAATAAGGACGTTTTCAAAATCAAACTGCCGAGCCTGTGAATCGCCTCCGGTCATAGAAATGGCCACCTCTATCTTTTCCAATCGCACGGGAAATCTATGTGCGTCTTTGATTATGCATAGAACCGGCAGAGCCGTATCAGGTTCGAGCCTGAAAGGCACGTCGGCGATTATCTCCGGATATGGCATATAAATTCTGCTTGGAAAAAATCTCCACCTGTAATGCACTTCGGCGTAAGCCATCACCGGCATAAGAAATTCAATCATACCTGCTCCTCATGCCCGGTTAGACTGCTCTCTTGATTACTATTTGAGCCTCTTCCGATTTTTAAGCGCATAATGAATATTGCTCCGACCAAGGCAGGGAGAAGAACATTAATCAAAAGCATAAGCAGAGCTGCGCTGAATGCCTCCGATTCACCTACCCCGAGTTTACCGAAAAAATATGATACAGATGCTTCTCTTATACCTAATTCCCCTAAGGTGAGAGGCAGCAGCGTTTTTACGAAATGCGCTGTAGAGGCGCTTATAAGACCGTCAAATAACGGCACTGCGTCAAAAGCCCGGATAAGGATGTAAAGCTGTGTAATCACGGAACTCCAAACTGCAGTGGCAAGTCCATATACTACTAAAATTCTTTTTCGAGGTACCATGGACCATGAATTCGTAATAACGTTCAAAGCCTCTTTTTTCCGGAATATCTTTCCGGCGAACTTTATCATCTTTCCGATTTTCACGGGATTCAAAAGCGCAACCAATATAAAGAGATAGCTTCCGGCAGCAATCGTGTAATATAAAATCCTTAAAGAAACGTTCAGATCAACATAATCGTATAGAAGTATGAGCGAAGTCAATATCCCGATAGAAAAATATGCGAGAGTAGAATAGAATTTATCTATAATAGTGAGACCCACCACCTCCAACTGCGGCACGCCGCGCAAAAACCAAGCCCTGCCGAGTTCCCCGATTCTCGCAGGGGTGACTATTCCGAGTGTCATTCCGGCAAGATAAGAAGTTGCAGCCGATCGTAATTTCATGTTTTTATCCAGCGTTCGCAATAATAGATGCCACTTGGATATTTGAATTGACAACGTCAGCGGCATAAGCGCAAACGCTGAAAAAACATATTTCTTGTTTGATTCATAGAACGAGCTCATTAATCCATCGAATCGTATATCGAAAAAATTATAGACGAAATAAATGAGAAGAAGGGTAACGAGCATGCGGATATAAAAAGATATTTTCTTAAGATTCATGCTCATTCACATTCCCGGGAATTGATTTTTATCTCAGAGCCGAAAGGGGATACCGGTTGATATGCGTTGTACGATCTATTCCTGCTCTGTGACGGGAGGAGATATGTCCAATTTCCTCGGATTTACAAAGACTCTGGTTCTCAATACCCACGATCTCGGGAATCCCGCTCGTCTTGTTTCTCTTTGAAAAATTTCCGCCTCTGACCTCGACTTCAGATTTCCGACTCTTATTTTGTAATTCGGGGGATCGAACCGCATGTAGGCTTCACCCTCGAAGAGCGAATCTGAGAGTGTCAATACACTGTCCGCCTCATACAAAATTTGGGTGACAAATATCTGTACTCTATACCCCTCGGTCATTGCTTCGTAATCGATATCCATCTCATTGTTCAATCTATCAGTTTGGTTGGCGAAAGTAGGCATTTCAATGCCGCTGACAAAGATGTCGTCGTCATCGAGAGCGAGCGGGTCGAACCATCCGTGCGGAGATTCCCTGCCTCCTCCTTGGGGAAGGTCTTCGATAGTAGTTCCGGCTGCGCAGCCTGAAAGCAGTGCTGTCATGCTTAACAAAAGAACGGTTTGTGATAAATTTATTCTCAATTTCTATATCACTTCTATCATTTCAGTCGGTACCCAGCCGGCTTTTCCGTCCGACAATCTGATTTGTGCCCACTCCTGGCTGCCGCCGATTATTTCGACTCTGGTACCTTCGTGCAGAATAAAAAGTTCTTCTCCAATTTCTTCCGGCGCGCTTGACACCGACATCTCCTGTACCATTACTACCGCTCTTATGTTGTTTAACTCGTGTTCGATTTTAATCCCTGTCATAATTGATACCGAAAAAAATATTAAACCGATTAAGAACAGCGCATAATGCGACGTCCTGATCAATCTACCCTTCGGCATGAATAAAGTTAAAGAATAAATCACTATTGATGAAATGTAAAGCGTTATTAATATTGATATGAGACTGTCGGTTTTGTGCGAATCCCGAAGATTTCTTAGCCCTTTAATAAGAAAATTTTCAGGAGGAGGAATTATCTTATCTTTTACGAGGAGGTTGGCAGCACTGAGATTATAGAGTATACTTTCATCAGAAGGTTCCAGTTTTTTCGCCCGTTCATAGGAAAGTACCGAATACCCGATTCTTCCGAGTTTATAATAGGCGTTTCCGAGATTGTACCATAATTCAGAACTTTCATAACCGGAATCGAGCAGTGAACGGTAATTCTTCACGGCGTCTTCATACTCACCCATTTCGTAGTGACCATTGCCCTTCAGGAAGAACTCTATTTCCGTCTGCGCATGGGCGGCAGAAATAGAGAGAATAAGGAACGCAATATATAAATTAAATATCCTCACGATCTTATAATACCTTCAGGAGTTTATCGAGGGATCTCTCCGCCGCGGTGTAAATTTCTTCCATTCTGCTCTCCTCCGCCTGTTCCGGAGAATAAACCGCCTCCCGGCATAAACTGATAATCTTGAGGAATTCATCTGCGTCCTTTTCGTCGGCGCCTCTCTCTTTCAACGCTCGCGCAATTTCCTCAGCCGTCACTCTTGCTGCCGAAAGATTCATCCGGTCGGCGGCTGCTCCGAGCAAAGCCCTGCCGAGCTCAAAATAGAAACCCTTCGCGTTCTCAGACTCCATTTCCCCCTTTGCCGCTTTGAGCTTTTTCCTCGATTCGCTCGAAGCCCTTCTCCTTCTTTGATAGGCGACGTTAGTGTTCATTTGATCCAGGTGTCTTCTGAGCAGGAAAGCGCCCGCCAAACCAAACATCGGTGAAACGCCCCAGACTATCAACCAGGCACTAAGATAACCCCTGCTATCCCGCTTCACCAACTCCGGCAGATCCCTTTTAATAAAATGAATATCTCTGCTCAGGATAGCGACTTCCTCCCTGGAAAGGCCGGGAGAAACAGCAACAATTGAACGGTCTCCCTCCTCAACCTCAAACCTGACCCGATCGGATAAAGAGCTCTCGTAGCTTCCCGATTCAGGGTTAAAGTAAGAAATTCCGATTCTTCCGAGGTCTAAAACGCCCTCCCGGCGTAATATAAGTACATATTCGAATGTCTTTTCGCCGGTTACTCTGCCCCGTTTGATGGAGCTCTTCTGCTTGATTTCAGGCTCGAAAACTTCAACAGCATCGGGGAAATCGATTTCCGGAGCCTTGACAGTCTTTATATTCCCTGATCCTGACAGCCGCACGCGAAGTGTCACGGCGTCATTTACTTTTGCCTCGGATTCAACGATCTCGGCGCTAAGTTTATAATCCCCCACAGCCCCTCTGAAATCATCGGGTTTACCCTTTTCCGGCAATGGCAAAACCTCTATGCTGAGGTCGTTGGAAACCACTCTTTTGTTCGCATATCTGCCAAAGAACGGATCGTCGAAAAAATCATCAAAAATACTGTTTGACCTCCGCCTTCTCACTCTTTCCTTGTAGTCGATTGCTATACGGTCTAAGTGTAATTCACCGGACCGCGTGGGAAAGAGTGCAAATTTTGCCACCACGGCTGTGCTGTAACGTGTGCCGTCGACGACCTCTTCCTCTACGATCGGCTGGGACGGCTGAGGAATCTCCTCGACCCAGAATCCGACAGCAGCCGGCGGGGAGGGTGTATTAAAATTGACCAATCGCACCTTCGTGTATATTCGGTAGGTGACTGTTACCTGTTCACCTTTATAAACCTTTTCTTTGTCGACCGAAGCAAGCAGGAATGTCGCTTCCCTTGTACCGGTGTTTTTACCGGAATTTTCAGTTGTTCCCCGCGCGCTGCTGCCTTGCGCGTATACCGTAATGTTTATCTCTTTTGTCGCGTATGTTTTTCCACGGTACTCCGCTGTCGCCGGTTGAATCTTGAATGAGCCGCTCCTCCTCGGCACTAACTCCCAGCTGTATATAACAGAAGAACTTATCTCGCCGTTTATGAACTGAAAATTCGTCGATTGATTCGGTCCTCCTGCTATATAGAAGTCATTGAAATCGGATACCTGTACTTCCGGTAAAGTTCCCCGGCTCTCGCCGCGGATTTCTACTCTGTAGCTGAATCTATCCTGTAAGCTCATCCTGTTTTTTGAAACAGAGGCTTCGATTTCAATACCGCTCTGGGCATACAGATAAGAAAATGACAACGTCATTGCGGCGAGTGTGAATTTAAACAGGTATATCACCAGTCTTTCTCCGGCTGCCTTTTTTTGACGGTGCGCGCCGATATATAATCTTTCAGCACCTGCATCTCTTCCTGTTCCAACGCATCTAATATATCCTGATATTCAGCCTGAGATCTTTCTTTCTCTTTCTGCTGCTGATTCTGCCGGTTTTGCTCTTCTTGCCGCTGTTCATTTCCTTTCTCCTCCTCTTCCTCCTTTTTATCGCTGTCGTCCTCACTCTTATCGGTCTCGTCTTTCTCCTCGGAGTCCTCGTTCTCCTCTTCTTCGTTTTGGTCGCCCTCCTGATCCTTCTCCTGTTCTTCGATGAGGCTTTTTACGAATTCGTAGTTGTATTTCGCGTCTTCATCCTCCGGGTTCAGCTTTATCGCCCGCTTGAACGCCTCGAGGCTTTCTCCCGGTTTGTTCATCTTGAATAGCGTATTGCCGAGGTTGTAATAGACTTTTGACTTGGTTTGCGAATCTTCAATTGTGAGCGCATCCTCAAAGCCCGATCTTGCGGCGTTGAAGGTACCTTTTTTGTAAAAAGCGCTTCCTAAGTTGAATTTAAGATTTTCGTCTCCCGATTTCTCCGCTAACATATCGGAATACAGCTGGATCGCCTTATCAAAATCCCCCTCCCTGAAAGCGTTCAAAGCGGGATCAGATGTGCTTTCCTGCGCCGGCAGCTGCGGTGCGCCGACGAAAACAATCAATATATGCAGCAGTGAAATCCTGTAGTTCACAGAGTTAATCGCCTCTGGTTAGTTATATCTGCCATGCCACTCTTCTACCGTTTTACGTTTCTCGGGAATAAAAGGTTCGATAAAAAGCAACATCAAAACAAACCCTACAGCATATTGATACCATTCTTTGTATTCGGCGAACTCTCTCGATTCGATCTCACTTTTTTCAAGCTGCGAGATTTCGTTATATACCATTTCAAGACCGTTTGCCCTCGTTCGAATCCGGAAATATCTCCCTCCTGTGACGCCCGCTATTTCGTCAAGAACCGCCTCGTTCAACCGGCTCGTTACTATCTGGTCCTCAGCGTCTCTCTTAAACCCTATTCTATTTCCACGCTTGTCATACAACGGGATGGGCGCTCCGGTGATCGAAGCGATCCCGACAGTGTATATCCTTATTCCGCGTTTATATGCTTCCTCTGCCGCTTCTACCGGATCGTCTTCGTGGTCTTCTCCATCCGTCAATATCAGTATCACTTTTTGGCTGGCGTTCCCGGATTTAAAGGACTCTGCGGCTGTATTGATCGCATCGGCCGTTGCCGTTCCCTGTGTACCGATAATATCACTGTCGAGAATGCCTAACATCATCTTGACGGCTGAATAGTCGAGCGTCAGAGGTACTTGCAGATAGGATGCGCCCGCGAAAGCTACCAGTCCGATCCTGTCTCCGCTGAGCCTGTCTATAAAACGGGCGGTTTCAAATTTCGCCCTTTCTAGCCTGTTGGGTGACAGGTCTTCCGCCTGCATACTTCTTGAGACGTCTATCACCACCACAATGTCTATCCCCTCGCGTTTCAGTGTAGATAATACAGTCCCCATCTGCGGACCCATCAGTGCGAAAGTCAGAACCGAGGTTGCAAACAACGTTATCATGATTTTTGCTGCTTGTCGTTTCGGGCTTGTAGAGCGGTGGAGCCGATCTATCACTTTGCTGCTCCCGAGTATCCTCAGTAGTCGTTTCTTCTTTTTAAGCATATAGAGGAGCATAATTCCGAGAAGAGGAATCACCCAGAGAAGATAAACGAAATGATAATTCGCAAATCTGAACATCAGGGCAGTCTCCTCGAATAGGTCATACCGGCAAACATTTCCATAAGAAGAATGAGTAAGCCGGGAAGTAACAAATACGAATACAGCTCCGCGTATCTCGTATATTCCTTCACTTTGATTTCGGTTTTTTCAAGTTCGTTTATCTCTTCATAAATATCGTGGAGGCGTTTTTCATCCGTAGCGTGGTAATATCTCCCGTTGGTAGCTTCGGCGATACTTTTCAGCATTTCCTCGTCCAGTTTGCCCCGAAGTAATCTTCGGGAATTCGAACCTACCCCTATCGTGTATATTTTGATGTCAAACGTCGCAGCGAGCTCGGCAGCCGTAAGAGGTTGAATTTCGCCGGAGTTGTTGCTTCCGTCGGAGAGAAGGATCATGACTTTACTTTTCGCGTCGCTCCTACGCAGCCTGTTAACACCGCTCGCTATCGCAAGACCGATTGCCGTGCCGTCATATTTTTTAGGGACGATCGTCACCTTTTTCAGGAACGAACGCAGCACTTCGTAATCGAGTGTCAGGGGAGACTGTATAAACGATTCTGAGGCGAACACAACCAACCCGATTCGATCGTTCTTCCGGTTTTTTACGAATAAATCCGCGACTGCCTTCGCCGCTTCAAGCCTGTTCGGTCTAAAGTCTCTTGCCTCCATGCTGCTTGAAATATCAAGCACCAGCATGATGTCTATCCCCTGAGTAGTTACCTCCTGATCGGTGACTCCCGAACGGGGTCGCGCGAATCCGACAATTATGAGCGAAAGGGCAAGTAGTCGCAGTGCGAACGGCAGATAGACCCTTAGCGGTATCTTCCTCTTTTGAACCGCTCTGAACACCGCCGTATCCGAAAACCTCATCTCAGTTCGGATTGATGCGTTTTTCTTAACATACCACTGCGCCAGAAACGGCAGTAGAATCAGCAAATAAAGAATTTCTATATTTTCAAACGTATACATAATAATCCACTAATAAGACGGTAAATTAAATAAAAATGTTGTAAAAATCTAAGAGGAAACTGATTCTTCTATCCTTGCGGCGACATTCAAGATTTCAGACTCAGCGAAAGGTTTTCCGGTAATTTGAACCCCTATCGGCATTCCTTCGGACGATTTACCGCAGGGAACGCTTATGCCCGGTAAACCCGCAAGGTTGAGAGAAGTTGTGTAGATATCCACGAGGTACATCGAAAGCGGATCTTCGATCTTTTCTCCGAGGTTGAATGCGGTGGTAGGAGCAGTAGGGGTGACGAACACGTCAATCTTTTCGAACGCATTAAGAAAATCATCCCGGATGAGTCGTCTAACCTGCTGAGCCTTTTTATAGTAAGCGTCGTAATACCCCGCCGACAGGACGTACGTTCCGAGCATTATCCTTCTCTTGACCTCGTCTCCGAAACCCATGCTCCTCGAAGACTTGTACACTTCGGAGAGGTCGGTTCCCTCTCCTCTGATGCCGTAACGCATACCGTCATACCTCTCTAAGTTCGATGAGGCTTCCGCTGTGGCTATAATATAGTACGCTGCGACGGCGTACACGGTATGAGGAAGTGAAACTTCCTGCACCGATGCCCCGAGTGATTTCAATTCGTTTACGACGTCCATTACGCTTTCGAGAACTTCCGGGTCACAACCTTCCCCGTAATATTCCTCCGGCAGTCCTATCTTCAACCCTTTAACATCGTTCTCGAGCAGACTCGCATAATCATCAACCGGATTATCGGAGGATGTGGAATCGCACTCGTCGCTCCCTGAGATAACCGTAAGCAGTTCGGCGCATTCTCTTACGCTACTGGCAATCGGTCCAATTTGGTCGAGCGAAGACGCAAACGCCACTAATCCGTATCTGGACACTCTTCCGTATGTAGGCTTCATTCCTACCACTCCGCAAAACGATGCCGGCAGCCGGATTGAGCCTCCCGTATCGCTTCCGAGCGCCATATCGACTATCCCCGCAGCGACAGCGGACGTGGAACCTCCACTCGATCCACCGGGGACTTTTGCTTTGTTGTGGGGATTCTTTACCGGACCGAATGACGAGTTCTCGGTGGACGAACCCATGGCGAACTCATCCATATTCGTCTTGCCGAATATCAACCCGCCGCCGGATTTTATCTTTTCTACTACAGTAGCATCGTACGGCGGGACAAAATCTTTTAGAATCTGTGAACCGCAGGTGGTAGGGATATTCTTTGTACAGATAGCGTCCTTGATCGCTACCGTCTTACCCGATAGAGGACCCGTATCACCCTTCTGCATCTTAGCAGAAATCTCTTCCGCCGACTTCCGGATTGCCTCCCTGTCCAAGGAGATAAAGATGTTCAGGTCGCTCATCTCCTCAACAAGGCTGAGAGAATCATCGACTTTCTTCAGATACTGATTATGCTCCACCCTCACACCCAATATTCAGTAGTTTTAAGATAGATTGAGATTATTTGTACCGACCATGCCGCATGCCGGCAGATAGCCTATTCTTTTGGGGTGTCTTTCTCGTTTTTCGGTTTATCCAGTTCATCATTTTGAAGCTCATCCGAAACTTCCCTCGCTGCTTTTCTGAACTCGGATATACCTCTTCCGAGTCCTTTCGCAAGATCGGGAAGCCGTTTTGCTCCAAATAATAAAAGGATCACAAGAAAGATTATTATCCATTCCCAACCGCCGGGGAATCCCATGTAATACTCCTTAAGGTTTTATCATCGCCACCAACGCAAAATGTAATACGCAACGCCTATTCCTATCAAGCTTATTACGTTAAGAGTAATACTGAACCCAAGAGTAAATCTGAACATGATAAGGTCAACAGTTCCCGGCCCTATAGATATGGTTTTCGACAGTAAAAAGAATTGCTTGACAACGCCTTCGGGCAGAACAAAGCCTAAAATCTCTCCTACAAGCGTACCCAGAATAGCTCCTAACACAAGAACAGACGTAACGACTGCGATCGGTTTGTTTTTGCTCTGTAGCAATACCATGGATTTCTTTAGTTTGCCGCAATCAGGGATTCGAATAAGCCTAACCCGTCCGAGGAGCCGAGGATCGGATCACTCGAACGTTCCGGATGAGGCATTATGCCAAGCACATTTCCTTTTTTATTATATACTCCGGCAATATTCTCGAGTGAAGCGTTCGGATTGGCTTTTTCGTTCACTTCCCCTCGGGAATCACAATATTTAAATGCGATTTGTCCGTTTTCTTTAAGAGATTCGACTGTTTCGGCATCGGTGTAATAGCTTCCTCCTATATGCGCTATCGGCATACGCAGGACTTCTGACTCATTGTATTTTCCTGTGAACGTTGAATTTTCCGATTCCACTTTCATCGTTATCTCATCGCTTATGAACCTAAGAGAACCGTTCGTTACGAGAGCGCCCGGCAGCAGCCCGCATTCCACTAAAATTTGAAATCCGTTGCATATCCCGAGCAGCGGCTTCCCGCTCGATGCGAATTTTATCACGGAATCCATGATCGGTGAAAAACGCGCTATCGCCCCTGTCCTCAGATAATCTCCGTAGCTGAACCCTCCGGGAAGAATTACAACGTCCACCCCTTCAAGGTCCTTTTGCTTGTGCCAGAGCATTGTTACTTCCTGACCCAACAGCTCACTCAGCACGTGTTTAGTGTCAAGATCGCAATTTGAACCGGGGAATACGACCACTCCGAATTTCACTCAGGACGTCACTCCTCTGACAACTCATATGAATAATTTTCTATAACAGGATTTGAAAGCAGCTTCCGGCAAGCCTCTTCGGTTGAAGTGCGTGCCTGCTCTAATTCACCGGACTCAAAAAATAATTCGAAAAACTTTCCGGTATTAATCTTCTTGATCCCTTCGATACCCACGCCCGGGAACGCTTCTGCAATAGTTTTGCCCTGCGGGTCTAATATCCCGTCTTTTAAGGTGACTATCACTTTAGCCCTTATCATCCTTTAATCAGTCCCCGATGGCGCTGTCCGCCATTTCTGATTCGTCTCCCTTCGACATGTGAAAAACCCAGTGAACGAAGGAATAAAGAACATATATGAAGCTGATGGGGAAAATAACCAAACCTCTGTAAATAAACATGAGTGTAATAGAAAAGAGAAAAACAAATAATAAGATATTATATTTCCCCTCCTTTTTCATGGAAAAATTCGGGAATTTGTTAAACGGCATCGTACTTACCATCAATATCGCGGTACTTAATATCAAAGGCAAAACAAACTTAGCCGTACCGATATCGTAGGAAATTTCCAAGTTGAAGAGCACAAACCCGGCAAGTACAGCCGCCATACTCGGAGCCGGTAGCCCTATAAATTGCCGTTTATGCCGCTCCGAATGGACGTTAAATTTCGCCAGCCGGATACCCGTAAATAGCAGCGGCAAAAAGGCAACCAATGCGCCGCTGACCACCCAATCTCCTGAAAACGCATTGTAGATCAATACGCTCGGCGCAACACCGAATGAGGTTATATCCGCAAGTGAATCGAATTCAAGACCGAACCTCGATGGTTGATTTAACTTGCGGGCGATCTTCCCGTCAAGCACATCAAAAAATATCGCCAATAATATGAGGTAAGACGCAGCTAAGAGTTTTCCGTTGACCACGAGAAGAATAGAAAGATAACCGCATATCAGGTTCATGACCGTAAATACGCTTGGAACGACCGCTTTAATCAGTTTCATGACTCAAAGCTCCTATCACCGTTTCTCCTCCTTTGACCTTATCCCCCACTTTGACTTCTATTCGGGAATCAGTAGGAAGTAATAAATCCACCCTGCTCCCGAACCTGATCAATCCAAATCGTTCACCGGCTTCGACAGATTGACCTGCGTCCAGCTGCCAGGAAATCCTTCTCGCCACTAACCCGGCTATCTGTTTAAGGTAAATTGTTTTCCCCTCACTGTCAATGGAAATAAGCGTTTGCTCATTATCGAGAGAGGCTTTTTCCTTCCATGCTAACATGAATTTACCCGGAAAATATTTAACTTCCCTTACCTTACCCGATACGGGAATTCTGTTTACGTGAACGTCAAATATTGATAAAAAAACCGAGACCTGAATTAACTTTTCGGCTGAAATATCCGGAAATTCTACTTCCTTTACGGTTACCACTTTACCGTCAGCGGCTGAAACGATCACTCCCCTTCCCTTAGGGGTAGTTCTGTCAGGATCCCGGAAAAAGAAGACGATAAAAAGCAGAAGGGCTGCCTCTGCGTAAGTGAGCCCCCAGAGGAATCCGATTCCGGTCATCGTAGCGGCCAATCCCAATGCGAGCAGCAGCACTCCGGCTGCCACAACAAACGGTATTCCCTCTAACGCCACTCCGCCCTTACCTCCTATCCAAGAACTCTATGCAGGATTTCCATGTAGGCTTCCTCGACTCCGCCTAAATCCTGCCGGAAGCGGTCTTTGTCTAACTTTTTCTTTGATTCCACATCCCAAAACCTGCACGTATCAGGAGAAATTTCGTCCCCAAGATAGATAACGCCGTCCTGTTCGCCAAATTCCAGCTTGAAGTCCACAAGCAGTATCTCTCGCCTTAAGAGAAAATCTTTAAGCACAACGTTTATCCTTTTCGCATACCTCCCTATTTCCGCTATTTGATTTTGGTCTGCAAGTTCAAATGCGACGGCATGTTCACTGCTTATCATCGGGTCATGAAGCTTGTCGTCCTTGAGATAATATTCGAGAATCGGCTGCTCAAGCTCGGTGCCTTCCTTGATGGCATATTTCTTCACGAGGCTCCCGGCAGCTATATTCCTCATAACCACTTCGAGCTTAAACATTTTAAGATTTTTAACAAGCATAGATGTAGCGGTAAGTTTCTTTTCGAAATGGTTCGGAATACTGTAACTCTTGAGATAATCGAACAGAAAAGAGGATACCTGATTGTTTACCTCTCCTTTTTTCTTTATCGTACCTTTTTTCGCGCCGTCACCCGCCGTTGCGGAATCCTTGAAGAGTTGTATCACGAGATTCTCATCACTCGTCGAATATATCTTTTTCGCTTTTCCTTCATACAGCAGCTTTTCTTTCTCCAAACTGTTCCTCCGTTTATGTTAATTTCAATCTGTTGAAGATAGTATCCACGTGCTTAAGACTATTATCAGGATTGAAACACTCTTCAAGATCACTGCTCGAGAGTAATTCCGTTACTTTATTATTTTTTTTGAGGCACTCCTTAAAATCAATCTTTTCCTGCCAGGCTTTCATCGCGGATTCTTGAACAATAGCATAAGCATCTTCTCTTGACAGATCTTTTTCGATGAGCTTCAGCAACACACTTCCCGAGTAAACCAGGTTGAAGGATTGACCGATATTCTCTTCCATCCTCTCCCGATTCACAATCAGGTTTTCCATCAGGAAGGAGAATTTTTGAAGGCAATAAACTACCGTGATAGTTGCATCGGGAATAATAACCCTTTCGACTGAAGAGTGAGATATATCCCGTTCATGCCATAATGCGACGTTTTCCAACGCCGCAATAGCATATCCCCTCACGAGGCGCGCCATACCGCTTATCCTTTCTGAGAGGATAGGATTCTTCTTGTGGGGCATAGCAGAAGAACCCTTCTGACCTTTCCCGAAGTACTCCTGAGCTTCTCCCACTTCTGTGCGCTGAAGATGGCGTATCTCGATACTGAATTTTTCAAGGCTTGACGCTATAAGAGCGAGACATGAGATGAAATTAGCGTGCCTGTCCCGCTGGATTATCTGGTTTGAAACAGGGGCAGCAAGCAGCCCCAACCTCTCACAAACTGCTTCTTCTATATACGGTTCAAAATGGGAGTACGTCCCTACAGCGCCTGAAAGTTTTCCCACTGAAATCTCTCCCACGACTTCCGTCCATCTCCTCCTGTGTCTTCTGACTTCCTCTATCCAAATAGAGAGCTTTAACCCGAAGGTAATAAGTTCTGCGTGAATTCCATGTGTCCTGCCCACCATAACGGATTTTTTATGCTCCACTGCCTTCCTTATCAATATTTCTTCGAGCTTCTGAAGCTCTTTCGAAATAATATCACCCGCTTCCTTCATCCTAAGCGCTAAGGAGGTATCGAGCAGGTCTGAAGAGGTCATTCCGTAATGCATATATCCGGAATTTTCGCCGACGTTTTCAGCGACGTTAGTCAGGAATGCTATTACGTCATGATCGACTTCTTTCTCTATTTCTTCTATCCTATTAACAGAAAAAGTTCCCCTTGCCCTGATTGATTTTGCAGCTTCAGCGGGTATGATCCCGTTCTCAGCCTGAACCTCTGCGACTGTTGATTCGATCTCCATCCAAGTTTCATACTTTCGTTCTTCCGTCCATACTCTGCCGATTTCTTCAGGTGTGTAACGGGGTATCATTTCAACTATTTTTTGACGTTACCGAGTCTGAGGTGAACGGTCTTTTCGGTAGTTCCCCGCCTGATAAGAAGAGTCAGCGAATCCCCGGCGCGAAGGAAATTTTCTTCAATTATCTTTAGAATATCATCATCATCAATTATTTCACTGCCGTTGACTTTCAATATGATATCGCCGACTTGAATTCCGGAGCCCGAAGCAGGGCTATTCTTTTCAACGTTAGTGACAATCACGCCCTTTTCATTTTCAAGATCGAGGTGCTTCGCAAGCAGCCGGTTGAGATCCTGCACCGTCATTCCTGTCCAGAAACTCCTGTCCACCTTTCCGTAAGCTTTAAGCTCTTCGTAGACGGATTTTGCGCGATTGATCGGAATCGCGAATCCGATCCCGATAGACCCCTCTGAAAACCTGCCGCCTGTGAATATGAAGGTATTCACTCCTATTACCTCACCTACCGCGTTGAGCAAAGGTCCACCGCTGTTACCGGAATTAATTGATGCGTCCGTCTGGATCATGTCCTGATACACCCTGCCTGATTCCTGCAGCCCGAAATCGAGGTCCACTCCTGATATCACCCCCACTGTAGCAGTCGGTTTTTTGCTTACGTCGAATAGTCCGAACGGATTTCCGAGAGCGATCACCCATTCCCCGATAATGATATCATCGGACTCTCCTAACTTCAGGTACGGAAAGCCTTTACCTTTCAACTTTATCAATGCTATATCGGAAACCTCGTCTACTCCTATGATCTCTGCTTCGTGATCCGTCCCGTCCGAAAGGGTAACAACTACCTCGACAGCGTTCTCGATTACATGTGAATTGGTTAGAATGTAACCATCGGGGGAAATCAGGAACCCGGACCCAAGGCTCTTCACCCGCTGTCTGAATATCCTGTCGGGAAAGAGGAGCGACCATATCGGATCATTGGCGAATGGTGTTCTGGAATATTCCCGAACCTGTATCGCGTTTATGCCGGCGACAGCGGGGCTGGCTTCGGCAACAGTGCGGGTTATGGCGTTCATCCTCCCGGAATATATTGATGAGTTCACCTCATCTTTTTCCTGAGCGAACGCTGTTGCCTTCCCTTGAATGGCAAATGCCAGGATCAGAGCAAATATAATTTCTTGAAATACTATTTTCACAATCAGTTCCGGTCTCACTTGGTTTTCATCGATTTCCAATCCTTGAGAAAATTTTCGAGACCGATATCCGTTAAAGGATGTTTTGCCATCTGCTTGAGCACTTTCATCGGCAGTGTCACTATATCAGCTCCATAAAGGGCTGATTCGATCACGTGAGTCGGATTTCTGACGCTTGCCACGATGATTTCCGTCTCATAGCCGTAATTACCGTAAATCTGCCCTATATCACTTATAAGGTCCATTCCATCACCCCCGATATCGTCTATCCTGCCGACAAACGGACTTACAAAAGATGCTCCGGCTTTTGCAGCCAAAAGCGCCTGAAGAGAGGAGAATATCAGTGTAACGTTGGTCATCGTTCCCTCTCCGCTCAACACTTTGACGGCTTTAATCCCGTCGACCGTCATAGGTATCTTGACGCAAACATTATCGTGAATCTCCCGGAGCTTTCTTCCTTCGGCTATCATCTCCTCGGTTTTTAATCCGACAACTTCGGCATTTACCGGACCGTCGACCAATTCGCATATCTCTTTTATCACCGTTTCAAAATCCCGTCCCTCTTTTGCGATAAGTGACGGGTTTGTGGTAACACCATCCACGATCCCCCACGAAGCTCCCTCCTTTATTTCTTCTACGTTTGCCGTATCAAGGAAAATTTTCATATTGTTCCCTTCTCAATTATTAATGTTCGGATAAAATACTCTTTCAAGATATAAGCCATGAGCAGGCGCAGTCGGACCGGCTGCCCGCCTATCCGATTCAGCGAATATCCCTTCAAGATCGTCAATATTCAATTTACCTCTCCCGATTTCGATCATCGTTCCAACAAGTGATCTGACCATATGATGCAAAAATCTGTCCGCTCTTATAGTATAATACAAAAAATCGCCATTATCATGCCATTCGGATTTGGATACCTTGCATTTTCTGTTCTCAGTCTCCGAGGATGCCTTACAAAATGAATTGAAATCCGTTTTTGTCCGCACCAATTCCGCGGCTGAATCCATCTCCTGATAGTTCAGATTTTTTACCACCTTCAGGGCATATAACCTATCTAAAGCTGTCTCTCTTTTTACCATTTTGTAAAGATACTGTCTTGCGGATGCGTCCCGCCTCGAATCAAAATTATCATCGACATACATCGCGTTTAAAATTCTGATATCCCTCGGTAAGACCCCGTTAAGGCTCGATCTGATCTTATCAGGCGGCATGGAATTTTCAATTTTGAAATTCGCTGATTGCGCCAGTGCATGTACCCCTCTATCCGTTCTCCCTGCGCCAATCAGCGCAGTTTTAGACCCTAATATCGTCTCGAGTCCGTTTTCAATCTCCCCCTGAACCGTCCTTCCGTTCTGCTGAATCTGCCAGCCGCTGTAATCGGTGCCGTCATATTCTATTAGAAGCTTCACGTTTTGCATTTAATCAATAAACGCCGTAATCGTAATCACGGCAATCGCCATCGTATAATCGAGAGACGAAAACCTGAATTTTTTCAAACTTGTCCTCTTTATGGGCGAGTTGTAACCCCTCGATTCAAGAACGAGGGATAACTGTTCGGCTCTCGATATACTCAACACAATAAGCGGGATCATCAATGGAAGAGCTTTTCCGATTCTATTTACAATTCCCTTTCCCATCGACAAGCCGCGCGCAATTTGAGCTTCTCTTATCCTGTTCGCCTGTTGAGAAATAATAGGAATGAACGAAAACGTCAGAAGAAACAGAAGCATGATCCGGTCTATGGGCAGCCCTAATTTGCCAAGCGGTGCTGCCATTTCTCTCAAAGATTCAGCAAGGTTGGAAGGTTCTACCGTCATGGCAAAATAGGCGCCGGCGGATACGAGAACCCCGACTCTGCTCATGAAAAACGTTGCTTTTTGAACGTTGTCCGCAATAAAAATTTCCTCGGAGACTCCAAATATTCCCGAAAGCGATACAACATGGAAGATGAACGTCAGCGGGATGAGTATAAGTGAATATTTTGCAACCTTCCAGAATCGTTTGAATCCAGAATTCTCGAACAGCAAGAGGATCAGTATTATAAAAACTGCCGATAGTGTGGCAATCCAACTCCCTTTCATAGATAGAAATATCAAACAAAAGAATATTATAGCTCTTACGCGCGGATCAAGAATCATTTGGGCTGAAGATTACGGTGCAAAATGGTATATGTGTTAAATGTTGTCAACAGTGCTATAAGTTAAGCCGTTTGATTTAAAAGTCAATTCAGCCTTTTCCGATGGACGCTTTCATTTTAACCTGCCGTAGACATCGGACATTAATTTTAAATCTTTTCTGTTCGATTAAAATCCTATGTATATTTTTCTTGACTTTATCTTGAATTTATAGTTGTTTTTAGCCTTCCTGAAATTTTACAAAATTTAACGCTCTCTACAGGATAACAGTTGAAAAAATTGTCTGATGCAATCGAATCGGCTCTGCGTGACTGCCTTGCGGTGCGCAAAGGTGAACGAGTAGTGATCATAACCGATGTGAACAAAAGGAATATAGGGATAATGTTTCACGAAAGAGCTAAAAGACTCGGAGCCGAATCATATCTTTTAGATATAAAACCTCTTTCAGCTGACGGCGAAGAACCTCCTGAGGCGGTAGCAAAGCTGATGAAAGATGCCGATGTTCTTATCTGCCCGACCACAAAATCGCTCACTCACACGAATGCCCGAAGAGCAGCGAGTAAAAAGGGAGCGCGGACTATATCGCTTCCGGGGGTAAACGAAGAGATGCTCGCAAGGGCTGGAAACGTTGATATGCAACGCATGTTAAAGATTACAAGTAAATTCACCGATGTGCTGACAATCGGAAGTACGGTTCATATTACCACTCCGGCGGGCACAGATCTCCACATGTCGATTAAAAACAAAAAAGGGATAGCGGATACGGGTTACGTTTGTAACCCCGGTGAAACAGGCAATCTTCCGGCAGGGGAAGCGTTTCTTGCTCCCGTCGAAGGCTCGTCGGAAGGTATTCTCGTTGTGGACGGCTCGATGGGGGAGACGGGAATAATCAAAAAACCGATCAAGATGTACGTTTCAAACGGATATGTGACCAAGATTCTGGGAAACAGGGAAGCTCGTACCATACGAAAACAACTCGCCCCGTTTGGTAAACAGGGGAGGAATATCGCCGAGCTCGGCATCGGAACAAATCAAAAGGCAAAACTAAGCGGGAAAGTTCTCGAAGACGAAAAAATTCTCGGAACTGTTCATGTCGCGCTCGGAAACAACATCAGCATGGGAGGCAGCTGTGACGTTGGAAGTCATTTAGACGGAATCCTCCTAAAACCGACTCTCGTTATAGACGAAAGAATCATTCTCTCCCGGGGAAATATTAGAATCTAACCGACAGCGACAGCTTCGTTGTGCCCGCTTTATCAATTAAAACCGAACCGCTCTCAACGGACATTGCCATGCTTACATTTTTGTTGTACCTGTAAACGGTATTCATTACACTCAACAGCCTGTTCAATATTAATCCCACGATTGTGTACTGTAGATTCTGTCCGGCTAATTCGCTCTCTTTTCTGAGTGATTTATACTGCAACCTTGTCTCATCCGAACTCCAGCTCCAGAAAAAATCCTGAGAGTCATATGTTCCGGACGGATTGCGGCTTCTTCTCACGGCGGAGTTATACTCATCGACGTCACTGTAATTTCCTACATTTGCATAATATACTTCGTCTTTTCCTTCGTTGTTTACACCGGCGTTTACCGAGGCGTATACTTCATAATCCTCCCTCCTCCAATCTTTGGTTTTCTTGAACCAAAGAAGAGATAACCAGAGAGCGGATTCGGTCGAATTAAACAGCTTCGCGGAAGTGTAGTTTCCGGTTGCTCTTTCTCCCGTTCCGGGTAATATGATCGACATCATCACCACCTTTGCCTTGGACGAAGTTTGGCCGTGATTTGATTCAGGAGACATGATATTTACGAATTCCCCCCTGCCTATTCCGGTGAAAACCAATTCATCTGCCTGACCGAACTTTTGTAGAAAGCCTAAGGGGACCGGAGTCTTATCCTCGAGCTCTGACGATTCTGCAACACTGCAAAAAAGTGTAATGACTGAAATTATTGAAAAAGTTATCTGAGATATGGACTTCAATTTCCTCAGATTCTCACCGAATAGAATAAATATGTGATGATTCCCGCTACTGCAACTGCAAGAAGTTTTTCAAATCTTCCACCTGAATATGATGCTCTGCCTCCGCTAACCAAAAATCCGGGCGATCCCGAAATCAAATCCTTCTGACGCATTCCTTCAACGTTATCCGACCCGTTCAGTTCCACATTGATTTCCCTGCCTGATCTAATTTCGCCCCTGTCCGAAGAATAAACGAGCATGGTGAAAGAACCTGTTATCTCTCTGACATTCCTGTTGATCTTCAAACTCAATTGTGCGTCGAAAATTCTTATCACCGCTGCGTCAACCGAATCTTGTGCCGCATCGGTGATCGCAGTATTGTAACCCGATTCTTCAAGAGCATCTTTTACAATTCCCGACAGAAACGAAACGAGTGAATCATTTTCCACTCCAATGATGTGATACCATCCCTCCTTGGTCAGCTTTTCCTCTGCCAGCCTTTCAATTACCGCCTTTTTGATGACGGTAGTAGAAAACGTCAGGTTATCGATGACCTTTACCTGCGCAGTTGTTATTGAAAGAGGAATTAAAAGCACTATGCCAACGAGAAATTTATGAAGCACTTTTTTTCACCCTGACCCTTTGCAGTGTTGACAACATAAGTAAAACGCTTAGACCGGCGGTGATCCAGCCCAGATAATCGCCGTGACGGGCATAGTAGGTCTCTATGTTCAACAATTTCAACTCACCCGTAAGAACTCCCCTCTCGTTCAATCGAATAGAATCGATTATCCGGCCATACGGGTCAATGAGTTCGGAAATACCCGTGTTTGCACAGCGGGCGACAGCGCGCCTGTTCTCTACCGCACGCATAACAGCCGTCTGCGCGTGTTGATACGGCCCCGACGTGTTCCCGAACCATGCGTCGTTGGTTATTATAACTATGAGCTCCGCTCCCCGCTGAATAAACTTGCGGGCGAGCGAAGGAAAGACCGACTCGAAGCATATCTCAACCGAAAATTTCTTGCCCGACAGATCAAAGACCGTTAGTTCGGTTCCCTGTGAGAAATTCGCCTGACCGAGATCAATCAGGGAGAGAATAGGAAATCTATCCTCGAAGGGTACTTTTTCCGCGAACGGAACGAGGTGAATCTTGCTGTAACTCTCGATTCTTCTCGAACCGGGACGAAGCAGAAAAGCGGAATTGTATTTCCTGGTTTTTCCATCGCTTGAGAATTTGTAATCCAACGTACCCGTTAACAGAGGAACATTAAATGAATCTACCATTGACAGAATTTGGTCCAATCTATTGTCTTTATTGGCTCTGAGGTACGCAGGGGTTGCCGTCTCGGGCCAGATGATCAGATCAGGTTTCGTCAATGCCGCCTCAGCATAAAGCCTGCTGTATAAATCGTAAACCTCGTCCCTTTTAGTTACGTCCCATTTCTCCTTCGGGTCGAGATTCGGCTGTACGATACTTACCTTGATGGATTTTTCAGTCCCGTCGAGCAGCTCATCCGCATCATCCATGACATAAAAGCCGTAAATCCAAACCGACGAAAGAGTCAAAACCGCCGCCGACAGGTAAACAAGAGCCCTTTTTAAGCGAGCGATCGATTTTACCGCCTGGTAAAAGAAGACGTTCACCAAAATTATCATAAATGAAACTCCCCAGGCGCCCGTAACTGATGAGATCTGTATCAGGTTGGTATATGAAGTCTGCGTGTTGGCGACCATCGTCCATGGAAACGCAAGCGAACCGTGCGACCTTATGAACTCTATTCCGACCCATAACAGAGGCGCTGTCCAGATCGTTTTCTCACCCCATATTCTCCACAAACGGGATTGAGCCCACCCGTACAGCGTAAACCAGAGCGCAAGTATCGCCAGAGAGCCGAAGAGCGTGAAATACGCAACGGGCAGAGCGGCGCCGGAGTTTGCGGCGATCCAGTAAACTATCAGCAAATTCGCTGCGTAACCGGCAGCGAAGTTTTTCCTGAATATTCCGGAGTAGATATTCCGTTCGAGAAAAAAGAAGTAAGGAACGAACGAGATCCACGATAAGTATCCGGCGTTAAGGGGGGGGAAAGCGCCGCCGAAAGTCAGAGCAAAAAACCCTAATAAGGCATAATCCACCCTTTTTTCGTACACAAGATTTAATCTCTCGTCGGTCGATGATAATTCGTTCAATCTGCTTCCGGCTGATTATAAACGGATCTGTTTGCCGGTCGACGCAGACCTGTAAGCGGCATCAAGAGCTTTCATCGAATGTATCGAATCGTCTATGGACGAACGACATTTTATTCCGCTGAGAAGGCAATCGGCAAAATGCTGCAGCTCATTTTCGTAGGATTTCCGGATTTGCTTGCGGTCTATCGGTTTATCAGGAGTCACGTTGACAAGGTTACCGGCAAGCTCTTTATGTATCCTGAGCGGATTCAAGAGAGCTCCGCCGTCCGTCCCGAAGATATTTGTATACGTTACTTCCTTTTCGGTCATCAATGACCATGTTACCTCTACGTTAATAGTCTCCCCGCCGGCGCATACCAATTGAACCGCGGCTGAGTCTTCTACTTCCAATCCGGAAGCCTTGTTGAACATGTTACACGAAACCGATTTGAGTGGGGGATTTCCGATTATCCACAGGCATAGGTCGAAAAGCTGCACACCAAGGTCTATCAACACTCCGCCGCCGGAGACCTTTTTTCTGTAGTACCACCTGTTCCGGTCGAGGATAGCCCTATGGATCATCCAGCCGCTTTTAACGTAAAACACTTCACCGAGCTCGCCTGAATCCACAAAATTCTTGAGAATCTCGACATCCTGTCGAAAGCGTTGATTCATACCGACCATTACGAGTTTCCCTGTTGATTTAGCCAATTTGGAGAGGGCTATCGTTTCTTTCAGATTCTTAGCCACCGGCTTTTCAATAAAGACCGCCTTTCCGGTTTTCAGCGCTCTTGTCGCCATTGGATAATGAAGATTGTTCGGTGTGGAGATGATTACGGCATCAATCTCTTCGGACATCACAATCCGGTCAACATCGGTATAAACGTTCGGTACATGGAATTTTTCCGATACCCATGACGCTTTTTGCTCATTAGAGTCACAAACGGCGTGCACTTCTATGTCATCCATGCCCTTTAAAATCGGTAGATGTGTCGTCTGAACTATCCCGCCCAGACCGATGATACCTACCCTTAACGCCCGATCCTTTTTTTTCGTAGATTTAACCGGCATGATGGTCAAGGTAGGAGCGCAAAATTAGCGCAGCAGCCATTTTATCGATCTCTCCCTTGTTCTTCCTGTAGTCGACCCCGATTTGTCTTAGAGCCGTCTTTGCGTCTTCGGATGAGAATTCCTCAGACCAAGTATCAACCTTTACTTCCGTGAACGAAGAAAGATCGCGCGTGAACTCTTCTACGACCTCCGCCATCGGTCCTTTATTGCCGTTAAGTGAATAAGGAATACCGACTACGATCTTTTTAATCTCGTTGGATGAAATTATACTCTGAAGAGATTTAAGTAATTCTTTCCTGTCTTTGTTGAAAATTGTCTCGAACCCGCGTGCGGTAATCGCTAATGGGTCCGTAATGGCGAGACCGACCCTCTTTTCTCCATAATCGATTCCTAAAATGCGTCCGGGCTTTTCCAAATACATACCCTTCAGTTAGCTGACTTTCAAATGCTGTCAGGCTGCATCACCGAAATCTGAGCCCGTTGCTTTAAAATCCCTTCAGGGAATCCAGGGGTAGCCTCAATGTCGTTTTGAGTAATTTACCGGGTCTGAAGTGAGTTTTTCTTCTCGGCGGGACATGGATGATCTCATTTGTGCGTGGATTCCTAGCTTTCGGCTTCGCCTTTGTCGGCTTTACCTCGAACACGCCAAAATTTCGAACTTCAATTCTTATTTGAGGTGAAGGTTCACTCATCATCTCTCTGAGCGTCATGAACACGCCATCCACTATCTCTTCAACCATGTAAATCTTGAGACCCAGCTTCCTTGCGGTTCTTCTGGCAACGTCCCGCTTGGTATAAGTAATTGAACTCATCACTCATTCCTTGTTAAAATTATTGCATTTATATGTAAACTTAAAATAAATAACAGGTTCATCAGCTTCAAGCTAATTTAATCATCCTCTTTCAACCGTGATTATCCCATTAATATCAACAATTTTCTTGCTCACGTTGTTGAAGTGTTTGAGGTCACGAACCTGAATCACAAGGTTCACGCTCGCTATCGCTTCAACTACCTCAAGGTCAAGACTGAGTATGTTGGTGTTTGTGGAAGATATTACCTCCGTGAGGTCTCTCAGGAAATGTTTCCTCTCCCGTCCCTCAATCTTTACGCGTACGAGAAATTCGTCCTTTTTACCCGTGTCCCATTCAACTTCTATTGACCTGTCCTGAGAGCCGAATAAGTGAGCAGAATCCTTACAGTCCACGCGATGAATCGTGACTCCCTTTCCCCTTGTAATAAATCCTATTATATCATCACCGGGAATCGGCTGACAACATTTACCGAAATTGATCATAATGTTGTTCATACCCTGCACCTTGATTCCCTTGACCCGTTTCCGCGCTCGCGCAAGGAAGCTCCTTTTCCCTTCCTCCTCACCTTTCACTTTTTCCTTGACCTCCGAAGGATTTACGATTCTGAGGAGTTTTTCGATAGCATAATTTCCGGAACCGACGGCTCTTTGCAGGTTTTCAATAGTGTCGAAATCTGTTGAACTCAGGGCAGCTTCAATTCGTTTACCCGCTTTTGCGATCTTTTTCCGCTTGAACTCCTTATCAATCATCTCTTTGCCGAGCTTTATCGCCTGTTCCCGTCTCTCATTGTTCACCCATCTCTTGATTCGGCTTCTCGCCTTGCCGGTTATCACGAATTTAAGATGGGCCGGATTCGGCGTTTGTGAGTCGCTCGTGATTATCTCAACGGAATCCCCGCTCGACAATTTCGTGTTCAAAGGAACCATCTTGCCGTTTACTTTGGCTCCGATACAATGATTCCCGACCTCTGTATGTACCGCATACGCGAAATCTACAGGCGTTGACCCTATCGGCATCTGTTTTAACTCACCCTTCGGCGTAAACGCGAATATTTCATCATTGAATAGATCGATCTTAAGAGACTGCATAAATTCTGAAGGATCGGAGTCTTCGCTCTGAAGGGATTCGATCAGATCTCTGAGCCATTTCATATACTGATCGAGGTCTTCATCATCGGAATTCCCCTCTTTATATCGCCAGTGTGCCGCTATACCCTCTTCGGCGGTACGGTCCATTTCATGCGTACGAATCTGCAGTTCTACAATTTTACCACCCGGGCCCATGATAGTAGTGTGAACAGATTGATAGCCGTTCGCTTTGGGAATCGCTATAAAATCCTTAAACCGTTCCGCGACCGGCTTGTACATTGCGTGCACAAGTCCCAGTGTCGCGTAACATTCCGATATAGTTTCAACCACCACCCTGATTGCGAAGAGATCGTATATTTCCTCAAACGGTTTCTGCCTCCGTGTCATCTTGCCGTGAATACTGTAAAAATGCTTAGGGCGACCGGAAATTTCCGCTTTGATATTCGCATCTTTCAGCTTGTTTTTCAACGGTTTTGCTACTTTTCGAATATACCGCTCACGCTCACCCCGTCTGTCCTTAACCCTTTTATCGATATTATCGTATGCTTCCTTCTCAAGCACTTTCAGCGATAGGTCCTCAAGTTCCCATTTAATTCTACCCATGCCGAGCCGATGTGCAAGCGGAGCGTACACGTCCCTCGTTTCAAGAGCTATTCGTTTTGCCTTCTTCGCCGGGAGATGTTCAAGAGTTTGCATGTTATGCAAGCGGTCGGCAAACTTAATGATAATCACACGAATGTCTTCAATGACCGAAAAAAGCATCTTCCTGAAGTTACCGGCCTGCTTTTCCTCATTGCTTTGATAATCCAGCTCTGAGATTTTTGTGACGCCGTTGACGAGCCGGCTGACTTCCTCGCCAAAGCTTTCTGTAATATCCTCGATAGTTACATTTGTATCTTCTAACACGTCATGAAGCAATCCACCGATGATTGTTACCACATCCATATTCATTCGGGTGAGGTTCAGAGCGGTTTGATAGCAGTGTTCGAAATACGGTTCTCCGGACAGACGGAGTTGACCCTTATGCGCTCGGCGGGCAAACGTGTAGGCTTCCCAGAGAGCTTCTTCGTTTTTACCGCTTATTTGATATACTATGCTGCTGAGAAGTTTGCGAAATTTTCGCGGATACTTCGGCTTTACTCTCTTCTCGATTGCTTCTAATACTTGAATCAAATTTATTTATCCTCAAAATGGAGGAGCTTCGTAATCCAATGCCTTACTTTCGAACTTAGCGTACTCGCTGAGGAATGTGAGAAAAATAGTGCCGGTGGGACCGTTCCTCTGTTTGCCGATAATGATTTCGGCCAGAGCTTCCTTCGGCTGCTCGTAACCTTCTTCGTATTTATTATATACCTGCTCGTTGTATATGAAAAGAACGAGGTCTGCGTCCTGCTCCAATGCACCGCTTTCCCTCAGGTCGGAGAGCTGCGGACGGCGGTCTTTTGTTCCCCTCTGTTCAGGCGCTCGCGAAAGTTGCGAAAGGGCAACCAAGGGGATGTCGAGCTCTTTTGCCGTAGCTTTGAGAGAGCGGGAAATCATCGATATCTCCTGCTGCCTGTTCTCCGATCTCCCTGAACCCGTCATAAGTTGTATATAGTCCAGGAAGATTATACCCACATCATGTTCTGATTTAAGTCGCCTCGCTTTTGCCCTTAATTCTAAGGGAGTTATGCCGGGTGTATCATCGATAAAAATAGGTGATTTATAAAGTTTATTGCTGGCGTTTATCAAACGGGTATGTTCCTGACTCGAATGTTTTTTGATCTTCACGTCGTGTGAATTTACTCTTGCTTCCATGCATAACAGCCTGAGCGCTATCTCCTGGGCAGACATTTCAAGACTGAAGAAGCCGACAGGAATTTTGTCGTTCAGAGCGATATTTTTCGCTATCGATAGCGCGAGAGACGTCTTCCCCATCGACGGACGGGCAGCTATGATGGCAAGGTTCGAGTTCTGAAATCCCGCTGTTTTCTTATCGAGATCCGCGTAACCGCTGGCAATACCGGTGACGAACCCCTTAGACTTGGATATTTTATCGAGATGTTCCATCGTCTCGTGAATGATCGGCTCTATCGGACGGAACGAGCTGTCCCACCTGCCTTCGGTCAGCTGATATATCTTCTGCTCATATCGCTCGATGAGTTCCGGAGCTCCTTCGGAAGCCCCATATCCATCTGCGGTCATGGTGACTCCGAGTGAAATAATTCTTCTTAGGAGAGCCTTCTCTATGACGATATCTATATAATAGTCTGCGTTCGATACCGAAGGAGTGCTCTCGAGAAGCCCCGTGACGAAATAGCTGCCGCCTACCTTTTCGAGCATGTTTTGCTGTTTCAGTTTATCCGATACGGTTATCTGATCTATCGGCGACGCATCGTCGAATAGCTCCCTCATCGCCGTAAAAATAAACCGGTGCACGTCAAAGTAAAACACGGTGGAATCCCAAATACGCTCGAATACCTTGAAAGTAACCTCTTTACTCATCATCATGGCGCCGAGAACAGACTCCTCGGCTTCCTTTGAGTGAGGCGGCACTATCGCTTGCGTGGACTTAGATTCAGCCATCTTATGATGCACCCTTATTCCCGGTCAGTTCTAAGTATCGTTTTTGCACTCTCTGCATATCCTCCCAGCACGGTCTCTTCCAGCCGGGATTACGCAGAAGGGCTGCGGGGTGATATGTTACCATAAGTTCACTATCCCCAAATGAAAAAGTCTTACCGCGCATCGCACCGAGCGACATATCTTCTCCGGTCAACCAGACTCCCGCAATCCTTCCGAGCGCCAGAATTATTTTCGGTTTTATGATCTCGATCTGCCTCAGGAGGTAAGGTTTGCATGTGTCAGATTCTGTTTTCAACGGATCTCTGTTATTTGGGGGGCGGCATTTCAATACGTTAGCTATATATACTTCCTCTCTCGACAAGTTAATAGCGGAAAGTATTTTATCCAACAACTGTCCGGCTCTTCCTACGAAAGGTTCGCCTTTCAGGTCTTCATCCCTCCCGGGCGCTTCTCCGATAAGCATCAGGTCCGCGTTCGGGTTTCCCACGCCGAATACGAATTTCGTGCGTGTTTTCCCTAAGGAACAGAGCAGACAGCCGTTTATTTCCTTGTAAAACGATTCAAGAGCCTCAGCTGCGTCATTAGGGGAAACTTCATCGGAATGTTTCACCAATCTCCCGTCTGTTAGTAACTCCGGACCGTAGATTTCTGATTGCTGCTGAAGATAGCGTGCTGCCTTTACTTTAATCGGATCGGGCAATCGTCAACTCCCGTTTAATAAAATTGAGAGCTTGTCAATAATAACAGCTGAGAGCTCCTGCTTGCTCATCAGATCTAACTCTTCTATCTCTCCTTTCGAGTCGATAATAGAAACTTTGTTGGTGTCGTGGGCGAAACCGGCGCCGTTTTCATTTGGATTGTTGGCAATAATCAGATCAAGACCCTTCTCTTTCAATTTGGATTTAGAATTTTCCGTTAACTTTTCGGTCTCAACACTAAATCCGATAACAATCTTATTCTTTTTCAGGCTTTTTACCGTCTTTAATATATCTTCTGTCCGTCTTAATTTCAGTGTCAGATCCTCGCCGTTCTTTTTTATCTTTTGCTCATAGACTTCCGACGGAGCGTAATCCCCGACTGCGGCAGCCATAAGTAGAGCGTCGCAATCCGCAAATTTTTCTAAAAGAGCGTTTTTCATTTCTTCGACAGTCGTGACTCTCTTCACATCAACGCCGACCGGTTCAGATAAATCTACAGGACCGCTGATCAATGTGACGTCAGCGCCCGCTTTCCTAGCGGCGTCAGCAAGCGCATAGCCCATTTTACCGGTCGAAGGATTTGATATAAACCTTACCGGATCGATATACTCCCTTGTCGGACCGGCTGTGACAATTATCTTCTTGTCCTCGAGCGTCCCGGAAGGCAAATGATTTTTCAGCGCCTGAATAATCGTATCCTCGTCAGCCAGCCTGCCTATTCCTTCCGCTCCCGATGCCAGCGCTCCGGTTTCAGGTTCTATGAATCCGAAACCCGCATCCTTGAGTCTCTTCACGTTTTCCTTTACCACAGGGTTATTATACATTCCGGATTCCATGGCAGCAGCGAAAATAGATTTCGTTCCCGCGTCGCAGATGACCGTGGAAAGCAGATCATCTGCAATTCCGTTTGCCGCTTTTCCTATTATGTTTGCCGTAGCCGGACAGATCAGTACAGCATCGGCCCATTTCGATATATCCACATGACGCACGCCGACCATCTCGGAGTCTGAGAATAGATTTGTCCAGACCGGTTTGCCGGAAAAGGTTTCAAATATCAACGGAGTCATGAATTTCAGGGCGGAGGCGGTCATTATCACCTGAACGTCGGCGCCTTCCTCCACTCTGAGTTTTCGAAGCAGGGAAGCCGATTTATAAATCGCTATCCCGCCTGTAACCCCTAATATTATATTTCGACCCGCTAACTTCATGAATTTTTGAGTTAATCTTCGCTCGGCTTATCCTCACCGGTTGATTCTTGAACCACTTCGTCCTCCGATATCGGCATCGGCTCGACGTACTCGAATTCGATTTCGCCCCTCAAAAACTCATTTAACGCTATCGTAGCGACTTTCGTTTCCTTCTTCATGTTTATAGGAACCATAGGTTCGGTGATATATTCCTCGTTATCATCATCATGTCCGTCAAGGATCTCCTCTTTTTCAGCGAGCCTGACGTTATTAATGTGCCTTGCCCGTTTCGCCATAACCGTTATCGCCTCAAAGATATTAACGGCTTTACCTTCGAGATCCCTCAATTTAATAGTTTCCAATCCCATTTCTGTTTATTCTCCTTTTTCGTTTATCGACGTTGCAAATTGTCTTACAGCCTTATTAAAATCCTCATTCATAATAATTATATCGAACTCGTCTGTTTTTGAGAGCTCGAGCTCATACCGCTGTAACCGCTTTTCAATTTTATCTTCTGACTCCGTTCCCCTCGCCCTCAATCGCTTTTTTAATTCCTCTATAGACGGCGGCTTGATAAACACCGTTAGAGTATCTTCCGGATATTCGGATTTAATCGCCATACCGCCCTTGACATCGATGTCTATCAGCAGAACCTCTCCGTTATTCAGGGCATCGGTAATCTCCTTTTTGGGAGTACCGTACATCCAGTCGTGTACCTTTTCATATTCGACGAACTCGTTTTTTTCTACCGCATTCATAAACTCATCATGGCTCACAAAGAGATAATCCTTACCGTTCACTTCATTTTTTCTCAATGGTCGCGTCGTCATCGAAATAGAATATCTCGCCCTCTCGTTTTGATCCATATATGCTTTACAAATAGATGTCTTCCCTGAGCCTGACGGTGCGCAAACTACTACGAGAAAACCTCTGTTCTTAATTTTTACCTTCCCCGGTCATACTATACTATGTTTTGAACCTGCTCCCGGAGCGACTCTATACCGTTCTTCATCTCCACTATCAGATGAGATATCTTGGCTTCATTTGTCTTGGATGAAATTGTGTTGGTCTCCCTGTTCATTTCCTGCAACAAGAAATCAAGCCGTTTACCGACAGGTTCATCTAAATCAACATAATTCAGGAATTGCTCGACGTGGCTCCTGATCCTGACACATTCTTCCGAAATATCCAATTTATCCGCCAATAACGCCAACTCATGATCAAGCCGTCTCTCTTCCATGTTACCCGCAAGCAACTCTTCCGCCCGCGATTTCATCTTTTTAAATTGAGTACTGACATTGTTTTCAGACATTCCCTCGATTTCTTTAACACTCATATCTACTCTTGTCACTCTTTCTACTATGTCGGTTGAAAGCATTTCACCTTCCTCCGACCTCATCCTGCTGACTTCCCCGAGAGAAGCCTCAAGAGCCTCGAGCATTAACTCGCGGAGTTCCTCAAAGCCTTCATTGGTCGGGTGCATAAATATGCTGTTGTTGCCGAGCAGATGATTCAGTTGAATCGGTTCTTCTATCTCCGCATGTTTTTTGATCTCTCCGAGAAGCCCGGCATATTTTTTTAGCGCTTCCACGTCCAATTCAGACATTTCACCATTCGATTTCGTAACTTCAACGTTTACGTTACAGAATATTTTACCCCTGTCTAACCTTTTTTGAATATGCCTTTTTATTTCGTCATCCCATTTCATAAAACCTTTGTTGCTCCGCATGATCACGTCGCAAAAGCGGTTGTTGACCGAGCGTATTTCTATGGAGATAACAGAGTTGTCTCCAACCGCCTCTCCTCTACCATATCCTGTCATGCTTTTCAGCATTTAAATCTCCGCATCCCGGTTTTTACTGTTTAACAGGGCGTTTTTACCCATTTTACTATAGTCAGGATAAGGTATATAAAAAAAGATGGAGTGTCAACAGTAATTTTACTAACATAAATCACTGGTTTCATTTACTTTTCGACTGGTAAAATACACTGTAAAATTATGATAAATCACTTAATCACACTTAGATCGCTTTCCCGGGAACTAAACGAAATTCTGAAGGACACATATTTTGATTCTGCTTTTACATATCGCAAAAACCAACTTCAGATCCTGTTCTCTGGAAAAACGCTCAAAACGTTGTTTTTCAACGGGGTTAAGGGCGAGCCCCACCTTTTCCTCAAGGAGGGAGATTTTAAGCCGAAAAAAAAGCAAACGGTCCGGCTGTTTGAAGAGATGGAAGGTATAAAACTCTCAAAGGTTGAAGCGTCTGCCGAAAACCGGGAGATAAACTTTCATTTCGAGGCATCGCGGTCACTGATCTTCACTTTCTATGGATCACAACCGAATGCAATTTTATTAAATGAGCAGAATGAGATCTTAAACAGCTTCAAAACGTCATCGGAATTAATAGGGCGAAACTATGATGAATTTGCGCATAGAAATATTGACTCACCCGAAAATCCTGAGGAACTTGATCGTAATATTAAAAATATACCTTCAATGAACCTGTTAAAAGCATTGAGAAAATCTTTACCATTTGTGAGCAAATCGACGGCAGCCGAGATCGCTTATCTTGCCGGGGTTGAAATGGAAATGAAGAGTCATAATCTCAGGAAAGGTGATGTTCAGAAGCTTTGGGATGCCTATAAAAGAATAGATCGGATGCTTTCCAAGCCCAAATTTTTCATTTTTCATTCTTCTCCTCCCCTCTTCTCATTATTAAAACTAAAGCATATGACTGACACGCCCTATACAACTTTTAACTCTGTTAACGAAGCTGTCATTGAATTTTTGAAACTGAAGGGAGCTCATACTTCTCTCGAAAGAAAGAAACGTGAAAGTCTAAAATCAGTGAACAGCCGAATTTTGTCCATATTTGAACGGATAAAAAAACAGAAGGCAGACCTCATAAAACTCAGAGAACGGCGGGATTGGAACAAAATAGGTGATCTGGTGATATCAAATCTGCACCTGATCAAAAAAGGGATGAGTAAGATTTCGCTCAATGATTTTGACGGGAATAAGATAGAGATTGCGCTCGATCCTCTCGTCTCACCATCCGCGAATGCCGCACACTATTATAAAAAATCCAAATCCGCCCGCTCCGGTGAGAAGAAACTTTTAAAGACTATATCAGAAGGCGAAAATGAACTCCCAAAATTAGATGATATTAAAAAACAGATTGAAACGGCGAACACTCTTGAAGAATGGGATCAGTTAGAGAAAAAACTGTTCAAGAGTCGTCTGAAATCACCGCCCCGATTGCGGAAACAGGAAACTCCTTCATTGCCGTACCGCTCGTTCGATGCGCCCGGAGGATATACGGTACTTGTCGGCAAAAGCGCAAAAAACAACGACGAATTGACTTTCAGGATAGCAAAAAAGAACGATCTTTGGCTGCACGCACAGGGGTCGGGAGGCTCGCATGTCGTAGTGCCTGTGATTAAAAAGGGAGAACCGTTTCCGCGGGAGGTGATAGTCAGGGCTGCGCAGCTCGCCGCGCGCCACAGCAAGCAAAAGCACTCGGCGATCGTGCCGGTCATTTACACTTTGTGTAAATACGTATGGAAGAAGAAAGGCGGACCTCCCGGAACTGTCCACGTTAAAAAAGAGAAATCATTAATGGTAAAACTCTGATCCAAGGCCCTGGCTTTATATGCGAGTCAGAGCTTGTTCCGAAAGGTCACAAAGGACTCCCCCGGAGGACTCCTTTGAAGTAATCTCAAAGTTCAGATGAAGTGTAGGGGCAGGTCTGTGACCTGCCCGTCTGGCATCATTCGGACAGGCCCGACTGTTGTCAGGCGGATCTGCCTCTAATACGGGAGGGTTACTCCGAAGGAGTGTCTTTGACACAAACCCTCCCCTACATATCCCATCGAAGATGGGATAAAAAGCCCCCTCTTTGTAAAGGAGGGGATTTAGGGGTGGTTATCTATCCACCCCAAATCAACGCAGGCCCCGCCAGCGGCGGGGACTGTGTCACGATAGATTCTGTCTTTGCGAGGGAGTACGGCGTTAGCCGTATGACCGCGGCAATCTCTTCACGGCTGTCATGCTGAGCGCCTGCGCGACTGCTGTCAGGCGGGGAGTCGGAAGGCATCCCGAGATTGCTTTGTCGTCCGCCAGCTGGCAGACTCAGAATGACAGCATTATTTCATCGCAATTTCATCCATCTCTTCTTCATCTTCGTCAAAAAAGTGTTTGAACTCGAGCATCTGAGTTTTGAAGTCGAGAGGATACGAAATTAAAATATCTTTAATAGTGCCGTCGTCATCGTAGACCGCTTCCAACCGTGGGAATACGACAGCAGTGTAGTCGGTCAGTCCGATAGCGCGCGAACGTTCTAAGACCTCATCCCTGAGTTCCGTATCGAACTTCAGACCGTACTCTTCGATGATAGATTTTGCGCCCTCGTAATCGCCTGTTGCCTTGATCTCCATAAGCTTAGAGAGAATTTCTCCCACGCCCCGTTTCATCTCCGCATAATCGACAACCTTGTAGTAGGTTTTTCCTTCAACTTTAATGATCTCGATAGCGGATGTGTTCTTTCTGATATACTCGACGATCATCTGCGTTCCCCGGTCATGGTCCTCTTCGTACTGATCACCTTCGGGAACCGTTCTGTGCTGCGTCAGGGCTCTCCTGACATATCTGTCGAATCCCGCCTTTCCGACTTCAGTCGACGGGGCTACACCCATCTCCACTAATTTGGGGTCATCAAAGTTCCAGAGCGCAATAAGGTCGGCGCGGGCTTCTTCTAAAGTCGAGTAGTATTCATCTATATATTCCGCCGGGTCGCCTTCGAGCGTTTCTGATTTTTTACCGGAAGCGTGCCCGACAACCTCATGCATCGCCACACTCAGGTCGTACAACAGCCCGCCGTATTTATTGTATAACGCTTTTTCCTCTTCTGAAGAGGCAAACTCTTCTATCGATACGCTCGCCGCCGCTTCCTTTCTCGCCTTAACGACATTTCCGAGAATTATGCTTTTTGAGCCGTAGTTTTCGCGTACGTACTGCTCGTTCGGCAGATTGATCCCGCCAGGACTTATAGGTCCGGCGTGTCCCGTTTCGACCAATATCGTCATGACGTTTGCGATCGGCGGGTCGATCTCCGTCCTCTTGTACTCATCAGCCCAGGGCGCTTTTCCCTCGAAATACAATGCGTTGTCCGCAAACAGTCTCATAAGTATTGAGCCTTCCACGTCGATCATTTCAACTACCGCCTCATACGACGCTTTTTGCCCCCGCGGATCATCGTAAACTTCGATAAATCCGTTGATGAGGTCGAAAAACGAGCTGTCCTGGACCCATGCGATGTTATAGCGGCGGAAATCTTCGAGGTCGCCGGAACGGAAATATTTGGCGAGGAGTCTAAGTACGTTCGCCTGTCCCTCATCGGCGTACTCAGCAGCTTCTTCAAGCTCCTTCGCCGCCCTTTCGAGCTCCATTGAATAGAGTCCCGGCTCGATGCCGTCTCCGCCCGCCCGGTACACAAGTTCTTTAATTTCACCATCTTCGACGACTATTTTCGAGTTTAACGGATTGATCTCCCTGAAACCCTCAAGATCAGCGAGAGTGACGCCGTCGTAGAAGTTCACCGCGCTCGCCTGCAGCATATCCTTGCCGCCTGCCGGATTCTTATTCGTCTTGACGGGCTCGAAATCTCTGTCAAAGATGTACGGTCTGAGGTGTCGCAATACGACATCGAGGTCCTCTCCCTCTTCCAAACCGAAATCAGCTCCCTCCGCCTGAGCTATGCTGGCTGCTTTGGAGAATTGCAAATAACTGAATTTCGGAGCAAATTTCCGTGACGTTTTATTATCATACTGACCGGTGTTTATCCAGAACATTTTGGTGTATTCGAGGATGTTCTCATATACTTCCGGGTCTATCCCTTCGGGGTTCTCGATAACCGCATCGAGTATATTCCTGATTTTCAGGGCGTGTTTATGACTCTGGTCGTAATAGATGTCCCGCCCCGCAATCGCCGACCTGTAAAGATGCCATGCGAGAGTCTTTTGCTTAAGCGATAAGCCTTCGAACTCATCAGCGTAAACCTGTACAACTAAGACGTTTCGGACTTTTTCGAGAAAATATTTTCTATCCCCTTCTGAATCAGAATCGGCTCTATCATTTTTTGCACAACTCATCAATAATACCACTCCTAATATCAATAATAATAGTGACTTAAACTTATTCATTTTCTTCCCCAGATTTTAATGCTTCTCGATTAATATTTACTCTTTTTAAGTTAGTCATGTCCAGCTCTATAAGCAAGGAGGAGATAAGGGCATAGTCCATATCCTCCTCCCTCGAGGGAGGTGTCCCGTCCCGAAGTTTCGGGATCGGGACGGAGGGTGTGATTTAACGAATATCGTGCGATAACACCCCTCCCTCCTGCGGAGTACTCCCCTCAATGGGAGAGTTAGAAATTCCCCTCCTTAAGCAAGGAGGGGAACACAAGGGGTGGTTCTCCTGCTATTTAACTGGAGGGTTGCTCCAAAGGAGTGTCTTCGACACAAACCCTCCCCTGCAACTTGGTTGCGGTCAGGGCAAGCCCTGACTCGCACAGATTTATTCCCCGACTTAAATTACTGAATCCACAGCCCCGAATTGAAATCGACCATGAGCGAGACGCGGTGAGTATCGCCCAGGTTTTCCTGAGAACCGACTGAGCCGAAGGCATAATCGACCGTAGCTCCCCGGACTTTTATCCCCATTCCGGCGCTGAACGGTTCGACTTCCCCCCTGCCCGCTCTCAAGATAAGCCGTTCGTTGACATGCAGCTCCGCTCCGTAGGTCAAAGCGCTGAACGCCGAGCCGATGCTGATGCCGTCCGAATACGGTCTTTCGCCGTCGGTTCTCGTTACAATTTCAATACTCGGCATTATCCAGGCGTCGGTTATGGGCAGTTCTATCTGAGCGGAAATTCCCGAACGGAGCGTCGGCGCAATGAGTTCTTTGGTTCCGGTGTCCCACGCCAACAGTGTAGTCGTGGCGTCCTGTAAATTCATTCCGAGGAAGATCCGTTCCCTCAGTTTATATCGAAGTGCGATGTCAAAACCGAGTCCGTTCGCGGAGTGATTCGCAAACGCCTTGCGGATGAATTTCACGCTGCCCCCATAAGCGAATCTCTCGGTGAGCTGTCTGCCGTACGAGAGATATATAGCCCACTCGGAGTCACCGAATTTTGTAATGGCGTCTTCGTTCAGCCGTTCGCCTTCGTCAAGTTGCCCGTTTCCTTCGGTGCCGTCGGTATCGTTGGTTCCGGGAATGCCGTCGCTGCCGTAATCGAGAAGCGCATTCGTCGTATTGGATATGCCGTCAACACCGAGACGAATTATGCTGAAACCGAGCGCTTTGTCGTTGTCGTAGGGTCGAGCGTAAGCGGCATAATCGTAACTCACGAT
>JADFGO010000008.1 GCA_022567655.1 Candidatus Neomarinimicrobiota bacterium | reverse complement strand
CCATAAATCTCCCGGATTCTTTCGAGCCTCCGCATGACAACTCTTATTATCAACTTATTTCCGGGCTGAAAAACCAGCCTCCCGGCGGACTAACCGCTTTTTCCGATGAACTGTCATCGATATCCGCATTCCTCGAAAGCAGAGGAATTGTTCCGTCTCCGCTGCTGAAAAACACGGGCGAATTGATCGAAAAAGGACTCGAGCGTCCGCTCAACTCCTTAGAATTAAGGGCTCTCATCGGTTCGCTCGGAATCGACGGTGAAGCGAGAATCTCCCGCAGCATAGCCGAGAAAAATTTTAGCAGCCATAATAATTTCCCGCCGTTAAGAAGAATGCTTTTTAATAAACTATCCTCCCAACTCTCCACACTTTCGAACAACGAACTCTCCTCAGAAAAGTATAGGGCTATAAAGGCGGGTATGGAATTCTTTCAGACCCTGTTTGAGAAATCATCCGGCTCACACAATCCGGCTCCGGAAACGTCTATGCTGTCACGTTTATATTTCATCCGGGCGGCGCAAAGCCTGAACTACCTCGGTGTGATACCTGATTCCCTCAATCTTATCGCATTAGAAGCGCTTCTCGAATCGGACCATCCCGTAACACGGGATGAGATAAAATCACTCACTGACACTATTTCGGCATTTCCGGTCAAAACCGGATCTCGACAGGAGATAAAGTCTCTGATGAAGGCGGCGCTGTTGTTGAAAAGTATGAAACTGAACCGGTCTTTCGAAAATGCTGTTTTCATCAGCAGAGTAGCCGAGAGCCGCTATAACGTCAGCCGAATTTTATCCGCCCTGCTTGACAACGATTCCTCTCAGGCACTCAACCTCCCCGATGGAATAGATAAACTTCATGAAATCACTAAACGGCTTTCCGGTTTACTGTCGGGAAAAACCGTCCGCTTCGCAGACCTCATTAAACTCTCCATCGCTTTAGCTGTCGAAGTTCCGCAGGAACTTAAAAAGCAGATTTCCTTCCCTCTGTCTCAAATCAAAGAAAACGACGCACGAAAGATTCTGCAAAAAGTACAGACCGAATTAAACTCCGCCATAGAAAAAATTTCTCCTGCAAAGTTATTCTCGGACAACGTCAGGGTGTTAATCAAATTGCACTCTCTTGAGCGCTCAATCAGCGCGGTCATCGCCGGAAAATCGCCGGATTCTTTACAAAAAATAGAAGACTATCCGGCTGAACCGGGGAGTAACCTGAACTCCTTGGAAAGAAAGATCGCCGCCCGTTTAATAGCCCGTCAGTTAGACCCCGCACAGGCGTTGATTAAAAAAATAGCAAATTATCTGGAGAGTTATTCGGGAGCTGACAGAGATAAGCCGGGTACGATGAAAATAGAGCGCGCCGTCAGAGCGGTAACCTCGCGGATGCCGTTGAACGAAACTACCTGGCAGCTGCTCAAACCCTTGGATTCTCTATCTTCCGCTGTCGCCCGAAGCGCAAATGATTACCTCGAACTCATCTCTCAATCCGAAGTCCATACGGGCAATAATGAAGGAATGAAGGGGATTCTTGAGTTGTTGATAGCTATTTCGACCGGAAAGCCTGATCAGAAGTCGTTAATTAAAATGAGCTCGTTGTTGGACGATTCAACCATAAATAATCGACTGATCAACCATTCACGGGCGATTTCCAAACAGGTTGAACAGCTCACCGAAACGGTTAAAAACGAATTGCTCAGAATCAAAGAAGAAATTAACCGACACTCAACGAAAAAGAGCGTGAAGGAAGTCGAATCTCTATTAAAGTCCTTATCCACGGCACTTGAGCGGTTGGAAATTTTTCAAATGGACAATTCAAGAAAAGAAGGACTCTTCCAATTCATACTCCCGTTCCCGAACACACCGGACGACGGTCAGGCTAATTTCCGGTTTTCCAAAAAAGAATCCGCCGGAGACGATGAGGATTTCAGTATCTCGCTCAAGCTCTCCCCCGAGCCGATAGGACCGATCGAAATTTCCCTGCGTAAGCTTAAGACCGGCGTAGTTGCCACGCTCATCATAAAGCGCCGGGAATACCTTGAACTGATATCGGAAAATATTCATCTGTTGACCCGAAGGTTCGAATCAATCGGCTTTGGCGAGGTGAGCGTCAGCTGCGCGGTAAGCAGAAATCCGGAAGTGAAGAGACGCCGCTTAACCGGGCTTTATGCTTGAAAGTAGTTTAATCCCTGTGTATAATCGTGAGCAATCGAGAAAGCCGGAACAATCACCAGACCGATTGAATACCTTATTCGGTAATGAGGTTGATTTTTGGACATTGAGAAATATCAGAACGAAAAGGTAATCCGAAAAGTACTGCGCAAAAGTAAAACAATTGCCGTTTACGGCGCTTCCGAAAAGCCGTGGAGAGCAAGCAACAGCATCACCCGGTTTCTTTTGAGTGTCGGATACGATGTTATTCCGGTAAATCCGAATTACGAAAGAGTGATGGGAATGGAATCGTTCCCGAGCCTTCTGGATATCGGGGTGAACGTTGATCTGGTCGATGTATTCAGGCGTTCCTCGGAACTGATATCCGTAGCCGAAGAAGCGGTCAAAATAGGCGCTAAAGGAATATGGTTTCAGGAGGGTGTTATAAACGAACAGGCGGCGGAAATTGCCGTATCCGGCGGTCTTGAGGTAATAATGGACAGATGTATATTGAAAGAATACAACCGCTATACCGACTAAGCGAAGTTCGCTAATTCAATTACAGACAGCATGGAGCTGATCCTGTCCAGATTAAACGGTTTCCTGACATAGTCGTAAGCCCCTATACTCAGCGATTTTTTCGCCATCTCCTCGGTAGCGTATCCTGACATCATTATAACCGGTACGTTTTCATCATATTTCTTTATCATCTGAAGGATTTCAATGCCGTCGAGACCGGGCAGCATTACGTCCAGAAATATGATATCGGGAATCGCCCTGTTGAGGTGATATATGGTTTGCGCGACCCCGTCCGCATCCAGTACCTCTTCGCACTTTGACTCAAGAAACAGCGAAAGGGTTGTTCTTATGTCCTCTTCGTCGTCAACAACTAATATTTTATTGAATCCCATATGTCACCTCTTTGTATAATTAAATCAGTTCTTAAATAATTTTTCGAATTCTTCCTCCGAAACCGGAGTCTCAACGTAAAGGAAAGGTGATTTCGCCAGCTCTATCTCCTTCCCTTCGTCATAAGGTACCCCGTCGGCATTGCAAAGTAGATCGAGCTTCGGTCGCATCGGATGCGAAGGATCAAGACCGATGACCTTTCCGATATCCCCGTTATTCAATCTGACAATCGAGTCGATCGGAAATACGGAAATCTCCCTCACAAGAGCTCTCAGAAATTTAACGTCGAAGTGCGAATCTTTGAGCGCCACAACCTTCTGAAGAGCCTCGTATGCCAGATATTCACTCCTGTACGACGAGGGGTGCGATACAGCCTCATACATATCGATTATCGCCACTATTTTAGCATAATCGTGTATCTCGTCGCCTGCAACAGCGTTAGGATAGCCCGCCCCGTTCATCCTTTCATGTTCCTGCAAAGCCACAGTCGGTAGAAATCCGAACTGAGCGAGTTCAGGTCTTGTTAGTATGGCGTTTGCCAGATACTCGCTTCCCTTGATCGGATGATTCTTGAGTGTATCCATTTCCTCGTCGGAAAGTTTCCTTTGTGCCTTCCGAATCTCATCGGATATAAATAGCATCCCCACGTCGTGTAAAAGAGCCGATAGAGCTAATTCAACCATGAGTTTATTCTCATACTTTAATCCGGTGGAGAGTTTCACGGAATAGATACCGACGTTGAGCGAGTGAACGGGAAAATCGTTACCCTCTCTTCTGCCCATGGCGCGTATCTGAAGGTAATTCGACTGATTGACGGAAGAAACTATCCGTCTTGCGCCCCGTATAAGAGAATTAAAATCATATTCGGCGCCGCTCACAACGGCACTCTCGAACTCCCTCAGATCAGATAAAGCCGTTGAATATACTTCCTTGTGGTCTACTTCCTCATTAAAGTCGTATTCGGGTAAAACCTCCGCTTGAGGTTGAGGTTGTGAAACTTCACCGACTCCCCCCGGGGGAACCGGTGAATCAGGCAGTTCAGCGGAAGGCGCTGCCTGTTGGTCAGCGGGTATAATCGTACTCTTTTCGATATTTTGTTCAACCGGTACGGGCGGTTGAGGAGGTTGAACGGGAGCCTCCGTAATTTGTTCCTGCTGGATTTGAGGCGCTGTCTCCACCGGTGAAGGTACCTGGCTGACCGCTTCGGAAGGAGAATCGACAACTCCCTGCCGGTCAATTTCTACAGGAACTGATTCCTGAGCAGCTGCCGCCGGATCGGCAGGGACTGACGTCGGGGACGGTTTTGTCAACTCTCCGGAGCCGCCGAATATATCGTCCAACATTGATCCCGCATCAAGACTGTCCATCTCCTGATCCGTCTCTTCGACCTGATCCGCAACCCCGGGTTCCTCGCTCGTTTCAGCCGGCGGCTGTTCGACTTCCTCTTGAACGACGTCGCTCTCGGGAGTGACCGCATTCCCGGCTGGGACCTTGAGAGGGTTAACAGCATCATCACCCATGCCGGATTCGGGAACATCAACCACTCCTGTTGAAGTCCCAGCTGCTCCGACCGGTTCATGAGTCGGATCAGGCTCTGATTCTGCTGCGGCGGTCTCGTCCGACGCAGAAAGCCCCTCGACCGGTTGAGGTTCAGGTTCATCGGCCGTTTCCAGACCTATTTCATCTACGGGAATAGCCACTGCGCCGGCTCCGGAATCTACTTCTGTCTCGATCCGGTCTGAGGCAGACGAATCGTCCGCCGGTTCGTTCGGCGTCCTTGAAAGCAAAGACATTACCCTGCTCCGCAGCTCCGCAGGGTTGATCGGCAGCGTGATATAATCGTCCGCTCCTGTCTCCATACCCAAAACTTTATCGGGTCCTTCTGCGGAATCGCTCACGAGAAGAATCGGAGTGTTTTGAAGCGATCGGTTTTCTTTTATCTTCCGTGCCAGTGTCAATCCGTTCATCATCGGCAGATTAATTTCCGCGATTACCACCGATGCTGTATTCTTAAGAAGAAATTCACTCGCCGCTTCACCGGATCCGAGAATTACGAGCTCCATTCCGAGACTCTCCAGAGCCTGCTCTAAGGTGCTGTGAATTTGTGACGAGGCGGCGACCACCAATATACAGCTCTTCTCGGCTGCTGATTCATCGTTATTAACCTGTGTTACCTTAGGGCGACTCGAAGACCGGAATAGATCTATAGAACGTATCATGTAAGCTCCATTACTCCAAATTAGAGCAGATAAAAGTCAAAATCAACAATTCCGGAGCCAATACTTATCTTCCCTGATATCAGATCACCATGTTGATAAGAGCGGAATCTATCAATTTCAATTCCCTTCTCGCTCCGGTCATCAGCGCCAGATCACAGATGCTGTTTATTCTCCTCGGAACGCCGTAAGAAGCGTTGAATACGGCGGAAATCGCATCGTCGTTGACGATATTCGGTGATGCCCCCGCGATTTTAAGCCGGTGATGAATGTACTTGTGCGTATCTTCGAGGTTGAATGCATGCAGGTGATATTTTACTCCGAGTCTCTGCTCGAATTGCGGCATGGAGGAGATCATTTCTCTTAATTCCGGTTGACCGACAAGTACGATCGTCACGAGAAATTTGTCGTTGAGCTGATGGTTCAATAGGAGTCTCAATTCCTCAAACACGGAGGCATCCTTCATCAATTGCGCTTCGTCGATCATGATCAAAACATCTTTACTCAACTGAAATTTTCTGTACAAAATTTCTTCGATCATTTTTGAGAGTTCCACACGCGGTTTCTGAACAAGTTCTTCCCCCAACTGATAGAGTATTTCCTGCAACAGCTCCTTAGGATTGAACTGCGGGTTATTGACTATCACCACTTCCCTGTCGTCGCTTTTAACGTCATTCGCTATTATCCGCAGCAGAGTGGTTTTACCGCATCCGTATTCTCCGGTCAAAAGAGCGCCGCCCTTGTTCTCCGTAACCGCATAGATCATTCTTTCGTAACATTCTTTGTGCTCTTCCGAGTTATAAAAATATTCGGGATCGGGAGTGTTCTCGAACGGCTTGCTCTTCAGGTTCCAGAACTGCAGGTACATCAGGTCAAATTCCTCTGTTCTCTACGATCTGCTTCCGACGCCCCAGTTTAATTTTGCCCTCAGAGTGTCAAAATATGATTTATCTTTCCATTTGATCAACTTGATATTGTTTTCCGCTCTGACAACCGTCACGCTTTGATCCTTCCTGATCTTGACGCTCGTCTGTCCGTCCATGGAGAGCAGCATCTCCTCCGGAACATTTTTGAAACTGATCTCTATACTTGAATCCGGTTTGAGGACTACCGCTCTCTGCGAAAGACTGTGCGGCGATATCGGCGTCACTACCATAGCCTGAAGCGGCGGAACGATTATGGGTCCACCCGCCGAAAGAGAATATGCCGTAGAACCTGTGGGTGTGGCGATAATAATTCCGTCGGCGGTGTAGTCATTAAAAAAGGATCCGTCCACTCTGACCGAAATACTCATCATCCTCGATGAGAATCTTCTTTCGATAACTACGTCGTTAAGCGCCCTGAAATGAGTCCCCTTATCGTCGTCCACGACTGCCTCAAGCACCATTCGTTCCTCTACCAGATACTCACCCTTTTGAATCAATTCGAGTCTTTCGTATATCTCCTCTACCGCCACCTCAGCCAGAAATCCCAGTCCGCCGAGATTTATCCCCGCTATCGGGACTCCGCTGCTGCCCACGGCTCGCGAAGCAGCTAGAATCGTTCCATCGCCGCCGAGCGCGAGAATAATATCGCACTTTGACGCTATCGAATCGCGATCAGCGCTCTCGATACCCTTCAATTCATTCTTTGCCGTCGAGATTATATCGGTTTCGAGAATGACGCTGTTATCGTGCTTTTCCAGCCAGGAAATCAGATCGGGAAGCATCTCGAAAAGTTCACTCTTCCCTGTGTTAGCTATGATTCCGTAAATCACTCTTCCGGCGCTGCCTCTTTGTCCTCTGATTTTATTTCCTCTACCTTCTTGGCGGCATTTTCGAGGAATTCGCGGCAGATCTTGGACAACTTCACACCTTCCTCGAACAGTTCAAGAGTGTCTTCCAATTTCATCTTCCCGTCCTCAAGCTCTTTCACTATTTCGGACATTCTTTTCATTGCCTGTTCGAATGAAGTTTTGCCTTTCTTTTCTTTAGAGCCCATTCGATACCTCCTTTATCACTCCCCTCAGCGTTCCTTCGTGAACCTTGATGCGTATGTCGTCATTTACCTTTACTTGTTTAAAACTCGATATTATCTCTCCGCTAACTTCAGAACTTACAATCGAATATCCCCTTCCGAGAACAGAGAGCGGGTTGAGGGAATCCAGACTATTTTGAAGAGCTCTGGTTTCGAGTTTAAGAACTTGAAAGATATGTTCCTGAATGAGCCTCATCTTCATACTTATGTCGTTAACCTTATTATCAGATTCGGTAATGAACGTTTCCATCCGCTCCCAGCTGAAAGCTGACTCGATATCGTCCACTGCTCTCTCAATTTCTCTGATCTGTACGGTGACCGATTCGTAGATCGACTTTGAATGATCTTCGATGGCAGAAAGCAGATCAATCATCCTCGGAGCAGCCAGTTCCGCCGCAGCCGAAGGCGTCGGCGCCCTCAGATCAGCGCTGAAATCCGCTATCGTAAAGTCGATTTCATGTCCCACTGCGCTGATGACGGGAACGGCTGATTCGGCGATCGCCCTGGCGACAATCTCTTCGTTGAATGCCCAGAGATCCTCGATTGAACCGCCGCCTCTTCCGACAATCAATAAATCCACGTCCCCCCTAAAATTCAGCTTTTCAATCCCTTCGGCTATCTCCTCCGCCGCCCCGTCTCCCTGCACACGGACGGGTTCGAGTACCAATTCGACGTAAGGAGCCCTGCGGTTCAGGACGTTGATAATATCCGAAATCACGGCGCCGTCAGGCGACGTGACTACTCCTATCCTGAACGGATACGGCGGTAAAGGTTTTTTCCTGTCTTCGTCGAAGAGCCCCTCTTCCGATAGCCGTTCTTTAAGGAGTTCAAATCGCCGGTACAGCTCCCCGAGCCCGACCGGTTGGATCTGCGCTGCGATAAGCTGATACTTTCCGGATTTTTCGTAGATCGAGATTCTGCCCGAAACGTTGACCTGCATTCCATCTTCCGGTTTGAAAAGCAGCCTGCCCGCGTTCTGTTTCCAGATTACGCATGAGAGTTGAGAAGATTCGTCTTTGAGACTGAAGTATGCGTGACCGGATGCCGCTCTCATCCATGTGGAAATCTCGCCATTTACCCACACGGGAGGGATATTCATTTCTAATACTGATTTTATAAGTGAGTTGACTTCAGATACGGAGTATATCTTTTGATCTGAGCTCATCGAGGCAAAGAGGGTCTTCCCGCCGATTCCCAGGCGGTGACCCAATATCTACCAAGATTCTCGGAAGCCCCGCTCATTTGTTTCCAACCTATATCTCCTACATCCCAGTAGAGCGCTTTAATATAATTCTTGACGGGATCGGCTTTCCGGTCGGCAAGAGAATCTATCAATGAGTCCGACAGACCCTCTCTCGCCTTTGAGTCCGCAATGAGTATCGGCAATACGAGTTGATATCCGTTCAGGATAATATCGAAGGCAAAACCGAGCGGATCGGCAATCGGCTCAGCCTCCTGCATCGACGGGTCATATTCTTCTATGTAGGAATTGACCATTAATTTTTCAAACTGATTATGGATTCCTTCATTATTCGTGAACTGACCGTTGTAGTTCTCCGCCGAGTGAAAGGGCATATGGGCATCCGCTACGTAGTGACCCAGCGCAGCTGCGCTCATGCGGATCTTCTCCCTCTCCCCCGATTTCATATCTTCGGAGAGTTTCATTGTGTATTCGACTATCCGCCAGGGGAGAGTTCCCTTCGAGTTTACAGCCTCGGCACCGAATTTCTTCACCGCTTCATCGTAATCCCTTGGCAGCTCCCTAAAAGGATACGTACCGTACATATCGATGTCGATGAAGTGACGAGGTAATTCCTCTTTGTCATCACGCTTCCATTTGTCGGGATCCACTGCGTGTTCCGATATGAAATTTCTCTCGCTTTCAAAAAATTCCTTCATTCCTGCGGGAAGAGTGTCGACCGCATCGGAATTGATCCTCATGTGGGCATCGTAGCCCCATCCGTTGGACAGTTCAAGTGGAATAAACATGGCGGCGATGAAAAGAATCGTAATCGATGTGTTCTTTATATTCAGGCTCATTTCATTTCCGGTTAATTTTTTACAAATCCGGTGTCATATTTGGCGATTGTGAATTCCGGGAAGATAGAAGGAATTCATCCTGCGCCTCTAACGAATTTTCTTTTTATGACGGTTCATCCGAAGACGTTTTTTACGCTTATGCGTATTTATCTTCTTCCGCTTTCTCTTTTTGCCGCATGGCATAGCTTATAAGAGCTCCTCTTTTTTTAGATGTTTATAATTTAAAATTAATCTTTTTTTAAATTTGCCGAGATCTGATCCCTCAATATTTTCGATGCCTTAAATGTGGGAACGTATCTCTCGGGGAGGTAGATCACTTCACCCGTCCCCGGGTTCCTGGCTTTTTTGGGCTGTCGCTTTTTAACGTTAAAACTCCCGAACCCGCGGAATTCAACGCGCTCGCCCTCCTGCAAGGCGCTTTTAATAGTGCTTAAAAACCCGTCGATGACAGCTTCTGTTTCTACTTTAGTCAGACCCGTTGCTTCTGCTATAATGTCTACAATGTCCGCTTTAGTCACTATTATACCTCCAACGCTAAAAATTTAAGTTTAACTTATATTCCGGCAGGGCGACTCTGTCGAATACTCTCAAAAGATCCTGTGCGTCCCCGAAGAAAAGATCGAGCAGCGAAGATTTTCGTCTCTTTTCTTTCAATATATTCGGTTTGCCGGTCAAGCCCGCCAATTCGACTGCGTAGTCCAGGGCGTCCTGATATGTACCGAGCGTATCTATCAAGCCGAACTTTTTTGCCTGATTGCCGGAATAGATTCTTCCGTCCGCTAATTCGCGCACTCTCTCTATCGTCATTCCCCTTTCGACGGAGACCGTATTTACGAATTGATCGTAAAGATCGTCTACAACCTCCTGAAAAACATCCCTGTCATCTTTCCTGAGTTTCCTGTAAGGAGATCCGCTGTCCTTCAAGGGGCCGCTCGTTATATTGACGAAACTCAGCCCGAGCTTGTTCATAAGACCCTCATAGTTCGGAAGCCCTACTATGACTCCGATCGATCCGGTTACCGTGGCGGGATTCGACATTATCTTATCGGCGCCCAGGGCTACATAATAGCCTCCGCTCGCCGCCACGGCACCCAGAGATGCGAGGATCGGCTTGCCCGAGTCCCTGACCTTCCTCACTTCTTGATATATCTCCTGCGATGCCGATACTCCGCCTCCCGGACTCGATATCCTGAACAGAATAGCATCGATATCCTCATCGTCACCGTACTTCTTGAACTGTCTTATTATAGAATTGGAATCGTATATCGGGCCTGACAACTCGACAACTGCTATCAGAGGTTTTCCGTCCGATATATTTATTTCCCCCCCGCTGATATACTTATAAGCGATGACAAGGAACAATGTGAAAACGAAAAAGACGGAGGTTATCAAAAGAGCGGTCAATATATTTCGTTTACGTGTCATACCTGTATTACCTCCTGTAAATCTTGATTCGGTCGCCCGGTTTTATCGGATTATCCTCCGCCCACGGGTTCCAGGAGAACATCTCCGAGATAGAGACGCCGTTTTTCCTTGCAATATCCCATAACGTATCGCCTCTTCGCACCGTATGGATTGTCAACTTCACGTTCTTCAAGGTGATATCAGCCTCGACAGCCTTCATCGTCCATACATTTATCAATGACCCTGCCTTTAACTCATTCCCCTTTATCGAATTCCAGAGCCTCAACTCATCCGTTTTAACTTCAAATTTTGCCGCTAAAGCGGAGAGAGATTCACCCGCTTTCACACGATAGTGTAAGAGGAAAAGTCGTGGATCGGCAACCGAATATACGGGCTGGGATAATTTCAAATACTCCGGCAGATAAACGTTTAAACTCTCTCCCTCGTAGATCGGTTTACCGTACCTTAATCCGTTCCACGCCCTGAGCTTTAAAGCTGTAGTATTATAATACTCCGCTATGTGACCGAGCGTATCGCCTTTTTTGACTCTGTATTTGATCGGCTTGGAATTTTTAGGCACGGCGGAGCGGCTTTCGATTCTCTTGGAGCCCGCAGAAGAAAACACACTGCTGTTGGTCGGGATTAACAGGATTTTGCCGGCCCTGATAGAATTGCGGTTCCTTATCGAATTAACACGCACTATCCGACCGACCGGAACACCGTATCTGGCTGCAATTGTAGAAAGCGCCTCACCCCTCCTCACCTTGTGGCGGACGTACCCCGTCCGCTCCTTCTCGGGTAGTTCGGCGAAGTTCTGATTGAATTGTTCTGCCGTCCCCATGGGCAGCAAAAGAGAGTACCCGTAATCGCGGGGAGGCGTTGCGTTACGTCTGAGTTCGGGGTTTAACCTCCTCAGGTCTTCGACGCTGACCCCTGCGGCTTTTGATATGACGGATAAACTGATGCTTCCCTTAATTTTTACCTCCTCAAAGGAGAGAGGGCTTTCCGGATTGACGTCAAAACCGAAAGCTTCCGGATCCTCTCCTATGATAGCAGCGGCTATAAACGAAGGTACGTAATTCCTTGTTTCCCGCGGCAGTGTCAGCAGCTCCCAGTAATTTTCGGTGTTTCCTCTTTTCATTGCGCGTTTGACCCTGTTCGAGCCCGAGTTGTATGCCGCCATCACTAAATACCAATCCCCGAATTCCGTGAACAGATCTTTTATATATCGCGCCGCTGCATGAGTTGACTTAATCGGATTTCTCCGCTCATCAACCCACCAATCCCTTTTCAATCCGTACAGCCTGCCCGTGCCGTAAATAAACTGCCACGGTCCGGCGGCGTGTGCCCACGAGTAAGCTCTCGGCGAAAAACCGCTTTCAACCATCGCCAAATACACCAATTCCTTGGGCAGTCCTTCCTCTACGAGGATCGATTCAAACATCTGCTGATAGGCGCCTTTTCGCTTAAGCCACAGATCAAACGACTCGGAAGCTTCGGTCTGGAAAAACCGCACTATTCTCATCACACTGCCGTTTATCACAAGCGGTATTTCCATGCCTAAATCATCGGCGTATTCCTGAAGGACCTTAACCGCTATCCCGGAAGTGTCGTCAATCGAATCGAAGAGCTCCAGCTTTTCCATCAAGCTCAAATCCGATGAATTCCCGTATCTGATCTGGAGTCTTCTAAGCGCTAACTGATAATCTTTGGAAACTTTATTGGCGGTCGCCTGAAACTCCGATTCGAATGCGTTTGATGAATTATCGTAGAGATCGATCTCCCCGAGCAGTGAGACCGCAAGATCATACTCTTCACGCATGCGGGAAGTGTCGGACAGATCCTCGGCTATCATCGCCTGGGCATAATGAATTTTGGCGTCCCGCAATGTCTCCCAGTCATCCGATAAGATCCCGGTTCCTATATCGCTCTCTGTCGCGATCAGTTCCGCGCCGCTCTTATCGGTGGGTGCGGTTGAGCATCCCGCACTCCAGAAGAGGAGCATAATTATGCCTATCTTGCTGTTATTCATCAATTTATACCTTCATCCTTAACAAATCGCTCGAAAAATAGACTCAAACTCCTTTATTGTCAAACACTTTCTGGGATTGGAAGAGGTTCGGGCGTTTACCGTCAATCTGAACTCTTCGCTGCCTTTGAAATTTTTTGTAGAATGAGAGTCGTTGAATAACCTTCCAAAAGGGGTATTCTCCGCACTTCTCCGCCCTGAGCTTCCACTTCTTTTTTGCCGACGATTTCTTCCGCTGAATAATCGGACCCCTTGACAAGAAAATCCGGCCGCACCGTTTTTATAAGCTCCAATGGACTGTCTTCGTCAAAAAGAACGACTATATCTACGCACTTTAAACCTGCTAAAAGCAGCGCCCGGTCTCTTTCACCGTTCAACGGCCTCCCCTTTCCCTTGATCGAACGGGTCGAACGATCGGAATTCACTCCGATAACGAGGAGGTCGCCCAATTTCCTGCTCTCCTCCAAATAATTCAGATGACCGAGGTGCAGAATGTCGAAGATACCGTTGGTGAACACGATTTTTTTGCCTTCGTTATGCGCTTTTTCGCTGATAGCGCCGAGTTCTTCGAATCTTTTGAGCTCACCCAAACAGCTTTCCCTTTGTCTGAATCGAGAGGGGACAGTTCTGGACCTCCCCTCTCGAACACCAACGGTTGTAAAGATGGATCATTCCTTGCTGCACCATCGCAGAGCTCGAGAACATCGGATGATCAGGAGAACACGGCAGCACGAATCTTCTTATATGCCTCAATATCGAGTTGTCCTGTTCGGGCGGATATACAAAAGCTATTCTGTTGACTCTCGCCTCAAGCGCGCTGTCGGATTCTTCGACAGCAAAAACACCGAGGAGAGGGAGAACGACGTTCAGAGCGATCGTCCTTGCTCTCGCTTTTCCTATCAGCGCGGATCTCCTCCGCAGATCTTTTCCGAACCGGGACATTTGGTTCCAGTACGGATCACCCCGTAAAATCAAAGACTCCTCTAAAGCCATAATAAATTTTTCGGGCGATTTGAAATTCACGGCTGCGAAGGCTGCCAATTGTACGAACCGTTCAGGATCGTACCGTTTGAGGAACCCGGCGAGAGCGGCCATACGCCTTGTCGGAAAGTTCTGGGGACGCAGCCGGAAGAACTTCCAATCGCTGCCGTTCATCGGGGCTTGCACTATTAAATGACTGATTTCATGCCATTTCCTCGAAAGCGCTCTTCGCCGCTTATCGCTGCTGCCTGTGTCGATAAGCCCGGAAAAGCCGAAGAGCAATGATTCGAGTGTTTTATCCTCTTTCGATCCGGCTCCATCTGTCCGAATCACCCTGTGAATATCGTCGAGGCTCAGCATCCTGCTGAACCGGCTGAACTGTGTAGAATTTTTGGAGTACCCCAAGGCTCTCGCTAAACCCCTGTAGAAAATATCACCGTAGCTGTGCCCCGCCTCCAGCTGCAATTTGAAGCTCTTACGTTTATGGTTCAATCTCTCCTTGCCGAGCCTCAGAAGTTCAAGATATATCTCTCCTTCTCTCATCTCCGGCCGCTCGTGATAGCACCCGTCGTTCCAGGGCCATTGGAGTTTTTTGCTCAGCCGGGCATTCCAGTCTTCGGATAAAGGAAATACCAACGTGGGAATTATTCTGCCTGCATGGTCTATCGTTTGATCCCCTTTCGGCTCAAATGCCACTACGTGAAGAATGACGTTCGCAAACGCCGGATCGCTGTGGTGGTTATGTTCGTACCATGAACGCGCCCGAAGGTGAATCTCGACGTCGCCCCTTTTGACCTCCCCGTCTATCAGAAGCATTGCTCCTAAAAAATCAGGTCCCGAATCCCTGTTCGGCTCTCCCGGCTCTAAAACAGCCACCTTGCTGCCCCCGGAACTGAAGAGTTTCCCCGCCATCGACTTGCTCGATCGGAGCCATCTGAGCGCTATCTCGCTCTCTTTGAGGTTCTCCGTCGAATAATTCCGGACCGATTCCGAAATGACGCTAAAATTTAGTCTAAGATTATTGTACGGCACTTTCGTAAGCCATGTTTTTTATCACCACATTCCTGATCTCTTTCACAAGTTCGTTCCTGTCGGATATATCCCTTCCTTCCGTGGCTACCGGATTTCCCACTTTTAGCCTTATCGTTCCCCGTTTTATCATCATATCTCCCTTGGGGGCAAGCTCCCGGCTCCCCAAGATCGAAACAGGCACTATCGGTATTCCCATTGAGATCGCCAAAATTATTCCGCCCTTTTTGAATCGTCCGACGCGTCCGTCCAATGTGCGGGTACCCTCTGCGAAGACCATCGCCGACGCTTTGCGCTTTTTAAGTTGCACCGAAGCCTTTTTGAGGCTCTCGACTGCGGATTCGAGGTTTCCTCTGTCGATCCTTATATGCCCCGCCATTCGCAGAGCAAGTCCGAAAACAGGGAACTTGTAGAGCTCTTTTTTTGCTAAAAACCTAAGCTGAAACGGCAGAGAATAGAGCACCGCCGGTATGTCCAAGAGGCTCGCATGATTCGATATGAATACGTAGCTTTTCCCCCGTTCTAATTTATCGAGCCCGTCGATTTCAACGCTTATGCCGGCAATTTTCAAAACGATCCACGCCCACGCACGCGTCATTCTGCCGGTCGAGTTTCCCGAATAATCTATTAGTGTCAGAATCACCGCGAATACGCTGACGACTCCGGTTATAATTAACGCCGAGACTACCGTCATAACTGATCGGAACAACGGTTCACTCCTCCTCTGCTTTTATCACAGCCGTGCCGACGTACGGTACGAGGGGGTCGGGAAGATGTATGCTTCCCTCTTCGGTCTGGTGAGTTTCCAAAAGGGCGACCATGAGACGGGAAGTAGCCAGTCCGCTCCCGTTGAGCGTGTGAACGAAATCTACGCCGCCTTCGTTTTGACGGTACCTGATATTCCCGCGCCTTGCCTGAAACGATTCGAAGTTACTGCATGAGGAGACCTCTAAATATTTACCCTCGGCGGGCGCCCAAACCTCGATGTCATAACATTTTGCAGCCGCAAACGAAAGATCGCCTGTCGATAGCTCCACAACCCTGTAGTGCAGTTCGAGCCTTTTCAATATCTCCTCGGCATGCAATAATATCTCCTCTAAGGCATCGTAGGAATCTTCAGGTCGCGTGAATTTCACAAGCTCGACCTTGTTGAACTGGTGAACCCTCAAAAATCCTTTCGTATCCTTTCCGTAAGACCCCGCTTCACGCCTGAAACAGGGTGAATACGCCGCATAAGAGATCGGGAGTCTTCCTTCCGGCAATATTTCGTTCCTGTGTATGTTTGTCAATGGAATCTCTGCCGTCGGGATGAGGAAGAGTTCCTCCTGTGAACTGACGTACATGTCATCCCTGAACTTCGGCAGCTGCCCGGTGGTAATGGCGCTTTCCTCATTAACCAGAAAGGGCGGAAATACCTCCTTGTAGCCGTGTTCTTCCGTTTGAACGTCGAGCATGAAGTTGATAAGACCTCTTTCGAGCTTAGCTCCCATACCGAGATAGAGAGGAAACCCGGATCCTGAAATTTTGGAAGCCGAGGAAAAATCCAGGATTCCGAGAGATGTTCCGAGCTCCATGTGATCCTTCAGGGCGAAATCGCTCTTCGGCTTATCCTCCCATTCCCTGACGATCTTATTCTCCGACGCATCTTTTCCGTGCGGGACGCTATCGTGCGGCGGATTCGGTACATTCAGCAGCAGCTCTTTGAGCTTATCTTCCGTCTCCCGCAGCGAGTCGTCCAGATCTTTTATTTTATTAGAAACCTCTCGCATCTCACTGATCTTTTCTTCGGCTTCCTCCCCCTTTTTCTTAGCCTGGCTGATCTCCTCGGATACGGTGTTCCTTCGCGCCCGCAGACTCTCAACTTCCTCTAAAACAGCTCTCCGTTTCGAGTCGAGTTTTATTATAGGCTCAAAGTCGACCTTATCCCCTTTTAACGACACCCTTTCCGTCATACGCTTCGTATCGTCCCTTATCAGTTTAATATCTATCATAAGACTTAAAATATATCAATTTTCCCCCTAAGATAAAAGCTCTTGCTCATCATCATGACCGGAATAAAACGCCCCGAACTCACTTTATTTCGGCTTGGACATCTGTGCTTCGTGGTAAGAAAAACCTGTTGTCGGCAACTTTTTTCCCCTCCCGTCTGCCGAAGTTGTCCCGGCTCATCTTTTTGAGCGTTGAATTTTAACCGCTTACCCTTGGAGATCTCGATCCGCTATCCGACAGTGCAAGCAGTGCGGCGCTCGTCTCCTCAATATTATCGTCGGTCAAGCCGATATCCCGCTCCGCCTGCAGAAGGAGAAAACCGAAACGTTCTCCCGAAAGCGGCTTCACCCCCGTAAAAAACCGTTCGATCATCTTACTGCTCGAGTAAACGTCTAAAATTTCATACCCCCGATAACCGGGGTCTGTGTCGGTGGATTGTGCTTTCAAACTTGAAACAAAAGATAGGATTGCAACTGCTGCGGTAAGGCTGAATCGCCGTGACGTCATCAGCTTAAGTTTTAGTGTCCCCTGCCGGTCAGTATTACTATCATAGTCGACAGTAAAATTTTAAAGTCCATTCTGAGCGACATGTTCTCTAAGTAGAACAGATCATATCTGAGTTTACGTTTTACGTCATCGAGAGATTCATCATACTTGTGTTTGATTTGTGCCCATCCTGTTATGCCGGGACGGATTCTCAACCGTTTTGTATAGAGCGGTAAATCGTTCTTGAGTTTTTCAACAAAATACGGCCTTTCGGGCCGGGGACCGACAAGACTCATATCTCCCTTAAGGACGTTTATGAACTGCGGGACTTCATCGATTCGGGATATGCGGAGGAACTTTCCGAAACTCGTGATCCTCGGATCGTCTTGAGCTGCCCATACGGGACCCGTCTTGCTTTCTGCGCCTGAACTCATCGAACGGAACTTCAGTATGTTGAACACCCTGCCGTCTCTTCCTACGCGTTCCTGACTGTAAAGAATACTCCCTCTTGAATCTATTTTAATTAACAACCCTATCAACACCCACAGGGGGAGAAATAGCGTTATCACGCCGACCGAAACTGCGATATCCACGATCCTTTTAACCGACCTTTCCCACGCCGGCATCAACTCCGGAAGAATGTCAATGAGCGGCAGTCCGTAAATCTGATTCGTCCGCGCCTGACCGCTGATGATGTCGTACATGTCAGGGCTGATTTTTATACCGACCGATCCGCCGTTGACGATATTCACCACGTCAAGAAGCCGCTCATGTTCATTTGGCGACAGCGCTAAAATAATCTCTTTGACGCCCTTTTCCTGAATGATAGCCGGAAGATCTCTTATCGAACCGATTACCGGTACGCCTTCGGAGGACTCTCCCAGGTCTTCGGGACGCGTGGAGACAAAACCCACTACGTCATATCCCAAACCCGGATACGATTTTATTCTCGAATTGAGCGCTCTCGCTCTATTGTTCCACCCTACCAATATCGACGGCAGCAGCTCCTCGCCCCGCATCAATCGCCGTTTTTGAAAAGTTCTGAATGCGACCCGCGCCCCGACAACGAAAAAGATCATTCCGGCCCAGTATGTTATAACTATAATACGGCTCGGAGAGATCATGTTGCTTAATTGAATCGTAAACAGAAATACTATCAGGGTACCTACCGAGACGGTCTTAACTACGCTGAGCGCCTCATCGAACCGCGAAGTGGGAGATTTTATGGCGTACAATCCGGAAAACCAGAAAAACAGCACCCAGCCGGCGGATATAAGTGAAACAGGCAGAGGTATATCTCTTAGAAACAAAGGTACCGGATTTGATATTAATCCGCTTTTGAATTTAAACAAATAAAACAGAAAAAGTGCGGTAAATGTTGCCGCAAAATCAAGGGCTACCAATATGAACGTTTCGTTTTTTCTGAGATTCAACTCTTAACCGTTCTGTTAGGGTCTGTCCACCCATTTAAAATAATGAATCAATTCGACCTCACTCTTTGAATCAATTGTCGCCATTATAAGATTTTGAACAGCTTAATTTATCAATCCCGCTGCTTTTGCGCTTAAGAATATTGAAAAGAGCGGAAGGAAAACGTCAAAAGCGTCTCTGAATTTGCGGTTCCATTTCCTCGGGACTACTATCGTGTCTCCCCTCCGGATAATAATTGCAGAGTTACTTTTTACTCTGTTTCCTTCTCTGATTACGAAAATTTTACTTCCGTTGCCGGCGGAGCTGGCGCCGCCCGCGTATCCCATATATTCCTCAGAGGTGAAGTCGGGTATGTACGGGTAAGCTCCGGGATGTCTTACCTCGCCTGTTACGTAGACCATCTGGTTTATCGACGGAATTATGATGCTGTCTCCCGGCTTCGGTTTGAAATTTAATAATTCATCAAGCGATTTGCCCACTCTGAACGTTTCTTCGGTTTCTCCGTTTCTTCTCGAGACGTAAATTCCTTCTATATCCGTCAATTTGGAAAAGACTCCGGTTCTTCGAAACAACGAGGATAAGTTCTCGTCCTCTCTTAGATAAAAAGAACCCGCTCTTTTGTCATACGTCTCCAACGTTACCAGCCTACCTGACCAATCAAGTGTGGGAACATGAACGACGTCACCGTTCAACAGACGCCTGTTTTTTGAAAGCTTACCCGCATACATGAATTCAAGATAATCGAATTTATAGACGCTTCCGTCTATCGAGGAAACTTCAACGTTTGCTCCGTCGGCGAATCCATCAAGACCGCCTGCCAGCTCAATCACGTCGGAAATTCTGTCCACCGCTCTAACGGGATAAGTACCCGGATGAGCTACGTTTCCCGTTACATATATCCGAAATAATCTGAGCTGAACAAGGGATATGGATATTTCCACGCCGGAGTATGTTTTCTTACTGAACTCCACTATCTTCAGTTTTGATTTCTCGAGGCTCATTCCGCCTATAGGTATCAGACCGATTGTGGGAATTTCTAATTCTCCTTCCGGAGAAACGATCGCCTCGAATTGCTGATCGACCTTACCCCAAATATATACTGAAAATAAATCTCCCGGCCCGACTATATACTCTTTTGGATCGAGAGTGACGTCCAATACCTGATTGACCAGCTCCTTTAACCGCTTCTCGATCAAGGCGTCCCTTTTCTCCTCCCTTTTCACCTTTTCCAGCGCTTTCTGGTATTTTAGTTTTTCCGCCTCTGTCGACATTCTACCCTGCCCGAAGGTCTGTGAGACAGGCACAGAAAGGACGGTAATCAATGAAAACAACGTTATCACTCTAAAACTCATAAATCGAAAATTCACTCTTAATTTGTCCTTAATTTATCGGATTACAACATATTATCGAATCTGAACTGAAAAAGAAACATATACCCTTAATTATCAACGCTTTATCGCGGTTTTAGTTCCGTTTATCACTCATAATTCCATACCATAATGACTTTTATAATAATCAAGGTATTCGCCTGATTTTAACGGTTCCCACCATTCTCTTCCGTTCACATACCAATCTACGGTCAATTTAATGCCGTCTTCAAAATCCGTCGCCGGGTTCCATCCGAGATCGCTCAATTTTTCACAATTAAGCGCATATCTCTCATCATGCCCCGGTCTGTCGTCAACGAACCTTATGAGCTCTTTATCCCTTCCCGTGAGATCGAGTATTTTCTCTGTTATCTCCATGTTGGTCAGTTCGTTCCCCCCGCCGATGTTATAGACCTCTCCGTCAATTCCCTCTCTGACAATAAAATCAATCGCAGAACAGTGATCCTCGACGTAAAGCCAATCACGGACGTTCATTCCGTCTCCGTAAAGCGGCAGCGGTTTTTCCTCTATCGCGTTGGTAATAAACAGAGGTATCAGTTTCTCCGGATACTGATGGGAACCGTAATTGTTCGAAGCCCTCGTTACGATGATGGGCAATCCGTACGTCTTGAAATAAGAATATGCCAATCTGTCGGCTCCCGCCTTACTCGCAGAATACGGGCTGCTCGGCATCAACGGATCCGATTCCCGAAACGGCTCGCCCTGAGTGCTTCCGTAGACTTCATCCGTGCTTATCTGTATGAACTTCGAAACGGAGCGCTCCCGGACCGCTTCTAAGAGGACGAAGGTACCGTACACGTCGGTTTCAATAAAATCCTCCGGCTTACCTATCGAACGGTCTACGTGACTTTCAGCGGCAAAATTTATGAGCAGGTCGGGTTCGTGCTTACCGAATATTTCCGCAACCATCTTTTTGTCGCATATATCTCCATGATAAAAGGTGTATCTGTTATTATTCTCAACGTCACGGAGGTTTTCCGGATTCCCGGCATAGGTCAGTTTATCCAGATTGATAATCTCAACGTCGTCGTATTTATTCATCATGAAGTTTATGAACCTGCTCCCTATAAACCCTGCGCCTCCGGTAATCAGATACTTTTTCAATTTATTTTCCGCCTCTGCCTACCTACCCACGGATAGATAATTGAATCCCAATTCCTTCATCTTATTCGGGTCGTATATGTTCCTGCAGTCGACTACGTTCGGTTTTGACATCCGTTCTTTGAGCACGGAGAGATCGATCTGCCGGAATTCGTTCCACTCGGTCATCAGCATGACGCCGTCGACTCCCTCACACGCCGCCATCATGTCATCAAAATATTTTACGCTCGGCAGTATTTTTTTTGAATTTTCGACCGCAACGGGATCATAAGCATGTACGGTACATCCCTCGTTTATCAACAGCTTAATAACATCAAGAGCCGGGGATTCCCTCACGTCATCCGTGTTCGGTTTGAACGCCAATCCGAGAACCGCTATCATTTTTTTATTAAGTTCGGGCAGGAGACTCCGTAGTTTTTCCACCATTATCATCCTCTGACGGTCATTAGCGGCTACAGCCGCTTCAACAACGTCCGATTTGACTCCGTTGTCTCTCGCCAGCCGAATGAGTCCCTTTGTGTCTTTCGGAAAACAGGATCCTCCGAATCCGGGACCGGCGTGGAGAAATTTCGGGCTTATCCTCCCGTCAAGTCCCATTGCCTTCGCTACCACATGCACATCCGCGCCAGTTTTATCACAAAGGTTCGCCATCTCATTGATGAACGATATTTTCACGGATAAAAATGCGTTGGAAGCATACTTTATCAATTCAGCGGTCTCGACCGTCGTTCTTATGATAGGGGTTTCTATGAGGTACAGCGGGTTATAGATATCTGCCATTACCTCGTAAGCCATGTCGGAATCCGTTCCGATTACGATCCTGTCAGGCCTCATAAAATCGTTCACGGCGGATCCCTCCCGTAAAAACTCCGGATTCGAGACTACTTCAAAATCAGCGCCGGACTTGGAGTTTTCTTTGATTATCTCAACTACCCTTTTACCCGTTCCCACCGACACCGTGCTTTTGTTGACCACTACCTTGAAATCATTGAGGTTGCTGCCTATCATTGCCGCCGCTTTCTCGACGTAGTCTAAGTCGACTTTTCCATCCGAGCCGGATGGAGTTCCCACCGCTATGAATATCACTTCCGACGATCTGATCGAACTATCGATGTCCGAAGAGAATGAGAGCCGATTCTTCTCTACGTTATTTTCAACAATCTCTTTCAGACCCGGTTCGTATATCGGGAGCATATTTTTGTTGAGCGTGTCTATCTTTTCCTGATCAAGGTCCACGCATATGACCCTGTTGCCTATATCGGCCAGGCAGGTACCCGTGACCAGCCCGACATATCCGGTTCCCATTATGCAGATATTGCGCAATTCACCTCCTAATAATTAGCCAGGAGGTTAATTTATATGAATTTGCATTAGGTATCAACCATTCGCTGACCGTCATTGATAATCAACAAAACGTATTTTATACCGAATTGCCGCTCTATAACAGCCCATTCAGTCTCCTCAATGTCCACTCGGCCGCAAGAAGAATCAATAGTATGATCAGCAGGTACGTATTATTCCATAAATCAAAAGAGGCCTTTGACGCTTCACTGTAGCTCTCGAGATCCAGATGGAGCGAATCAAGTGTGAAAGATTCGATCGGCATGTACGAACCGTTGGTATTCAGTGCGATAGACGACAGAAGCGCATCGTTTCTTTGAAAAGTGTTCAACTCGGGAGAAAAAGGTTCGTATATAAAGCTTCCCCTGAATTCACCAAGCCGTAAATCTCCTCTGGTAGCCTGAGCGATGTAGTTAAAACTGCCCGGAACTATTGAGATAAACTCGCCTGCATAATTCCCTGAAGGAGTCAAATTCATGTCAAAAGAATACTCTGTGACAGCTGAACCCTCCGGAATGATCTTTACCTGCAAAAGCGCGTCCCTGACAGGTTTATAAGAAGAATCATAGACTCTGCCTCTGAAACGCACGCGTTCGCCCTGCGCATAAATCTTTTTATCGGTCCGGAGATTCACTCTGTTCAGCTCCTGTGAAGTTGCAAGCCATTCGACGCCCTGAGTCAATGTCTTCTTCCACGTGGACGACATGTCGCCGACTCCTATTTGAAGAAAATGCAGGGTATACGAATCTACCGCCGTGAGAACCGCGCTTTTTCCGTCGGTTCCTTCTTTTACAATCAGGACCGGGACTTCATTCACTCCTGAAACATTTCTTGATTTAGCGGAGAGTAATATTGTGCTGTTTGTCCCGGCTCTGATAGACGGAACCGGTAGCTGCGCCGGAGGCAAAGCGTCCCATAAAATTGATGACTCTTCGGTGAATTCCGATTGCCTGGTAAAAGGATGTGACTTCCCTTCTTCGGTCAGCTTCAACGCAGCTTCGGAATAAACCCTGTTTGTTATCTCTGATGGAAATTCCACAGGAAGGAAACGGTTGAACCTCGAAAGGAGAGAGTAATCAGCGTTCGGGGATTCTATAAAAAAGATTGCCGTCCGACTTTTACTTATCCTGTCGATAAGGTAGCGTAAATCTTTGTCCTGCGTCTGTTTTGCAGGGAATCCTATGAATATCATAACATCGTATTCATTTTCGGAATTCAGGTCAAGACCTCCACCCTCATACCATCCGCCGTCCGGGGATTGAACCATGGACGTCAGATTGAAATCTTCTCTCTCTTCAAGAAGGTTTTTTATAAATACGTAATCCGCCGACGGCGCGCCGGCTAACATTAAAACATCCTTCTTTTTAGACAGAACATTGATCGATATCAATCGGCTGTTGTTCAATTCCGTCAACTCTTTCGGCAGGGGAGTGATATACGCGGTGAGTGTTCGTTCCCCTTCGCCCTCAAATGACACATCGAATTCAACGTTTTTCATAAATCCGTCCTGGGGAAGCATTACTCTTTTGCCCTTTTTGATCCCATCACCGGTGAGACGAACCTCCGTCCGCTCCCCGGCAAAACCCTCTGAGGAAATCTGAACCGAAATTCGTGAACTGTCTCCCGAGAACATTATGGGAGCCGCTTCGACCGATACGATTCTCACATCGCTGATTGTCCCGGTTCCACCGAGTCCCACGGAATAGATGGGAAACGGATAAGTTCTCGAGTAGAGTTCCGGGGATTTACCTTGATTGGATTGTCCGTCACTGAATAAGAGTAAACCCGATACGTTACTCCATCTCATCTCCCTTTCAAATTCACTGAGAGAGTTCGAGATATCGGTTAGATCCCCATTGGCTTCGGCATCCAAATTGAATTCTCTCAAGCCTGAGTCGAATATATATTTCCTTACTTGTGCCTTCTTTTCGATCGTGGAAGCCAACCTGTCGACCATATTAAGCAGCGAGTCGAAGGGAACACCGCCGCCAAGCTGCGTACTTCGGCTCCCGTCCAACAACAATCCGATTACCTTTTTTTCGGTGGAATATTCGTTCCACTCTATAACAAAAACCGCCGCTTGCATACTGATAATCAGCAATGTAACCAGACGCAGCGACCGGAGAATTATTCTTAAGAACCTTGATTGCGGAGGGAATATATTCTTGTAAAATAAATATACGGCGACGATGGAAATTCCCCCTAACACAATAAACAAACCTATCCCGTTGATCCCGGTTAGGGAGAAACCGTTGATTAGATTATTCATCCGTTGATTATTGGAATCTCTTCACCTATTCCGAGATTCGGATAAACATTGACGCTCAACGGGGATGATTTACCCTTCTCAAGATAATAGGCTCCCGCCGCCGCAATCATCGCTCCGTTATCCGTCGTAAGAAATTTCGGAGGAAAGTTTACTTTGATGTCATTCTTTTCTCCAGCTGAAATCAGATCGTCACGAAGAGCCGAGTTGGCGGATACGCCCCCTCCGACGACGATTCGGTCAAAATCGAATTCCTTTGCCGCCCTGACCGATTTCTCCACTAACACTTCCACAACCGCCTTCTGAAATGAGGCGGATATATCGGCGATACGTTCATTGATAAACGCCTGATCCTGTTTTTTCAGATAATAGAGAACGGCTGTTTTAATTCCGCTGAAACTGAAGTCGAATCCTTTGCCGATTAAAGCTCTCGGAAATTTGACAAAATCAGGATCCCCGCCACTTGATATTCTCTCGATCTCGGGTCCTCCCGGATATGACAATCCAAGCATCTTCGCCACTTTATCAAACGCCTCTCCTGCCGCATCGTCGAGCGTCGTTCCGATTATATCATATCCACCCCACTCTTTTACGAGAATCAGCTGTGTATGCCCGCCCGAAACGAGCAGCATAAGAAACGGCGGTTGAATATCCGGCAGTGCCAGACGAATGGCGAACAGATGCCCTTCTAAATGGTTTACGGCGATGAATTTTCTCCCTGACCCCATTGCGAGCCCCTTCGCGAAATTCAATCCCGTCAGGAGCGATCCCGCCAGTCCGGGTCCGAGTGTCACCGCAACGGCGTCTATATCACTTAGCTTTGAGCCGGCTTCATCCAATGCCGAGTTGACTACAGGTACTATTGCCTTGATTTGTTCTCTTGATGCGAATTCAGGTACTACTCCCCCGTATTTGCCGTGAATATATTGGGAAGAGACTACATTAGAGAGGATTTTCAGGTCTTCAACAACTGATGCAGCCGTTTCATCGCATGATGTTTCAATTCCCAGGACTCTCACTTGCTCTCCGTTCACGTATAACGATCACTTCAACTTCCGAAGGTGTGAGGCTCTTCCAATTAGTGACATCTTTCGGAACTTCAATTCTTAGCCGATAAAGTCGCTGGTTTTCCTTCCAATCTTTTGAATAATCGATTGATGCTCCTATGTTTTCTCCGGTGAGTCCTGTCAGGAATGCTATTCCGCCCTGAAGTTCAAGAGATACCGTCGGCGGATTTACAATAGCTTTGAGGTTCTCAGGCACGTTTCTTACTTCCACTTCTATACCTTCAACCCTCCGTTCACCGATGCTTTGTATGCTTGCTCTGAGCTCAATCTCCGGCTGAGAAATCTGAACTAGCTGCGGTTGGTCTATCTCGACAGAGATTGTCGCTTTTACATTATTTTTCCTCGCCTCAAAGCTTCTTTCCTCGGTGAACAGCTCTTCAATAGTGTCCAAAATCGAGGCGGGTCCCGATATCCTGACCTTCGGGGGATTTATTATCAGTTCACCGACCTGTATATAACCCGGATCGGTGGAAATGGTTACTCTCGGTCTGACCGGAACCTCCTTTTCCCGATAAGAATCCAGTCTTACCCTTACAGTATCAGGAGAGATTATTTCAACAAGCTCTAATCCGAAATCCCGGGGAACCTCAAATCTATCGGGATAGCTTCTTAGATATGGTTCCAGCGCAAATTCATAATAAAATTTTATCCTCCCCATCTCGAGCATTATCCCTTTATCGGCGAAGGTCCTAGTCAACATGTTATTTAAAAATTGCCTTCCCGTTCCACGCATTTTCACTTCAGCGTACTCCGGAATAGGCTCCGCCAACACCCTGCCTGTTTGTAAGTTTCTTAATATTATTGGCAATTTCATCACATGAACATATTCGCTCCCCGTTACCACAAACAGCCAGAGGGTCATGGCAATTACCAGAGAACTCAGCTTCACAGATAAATTCCCGGATATCATCCCAATAAATTTTGCGGCAAGATTCATACTTAACAGATTATCCGATGATCACAATTACTTCCGGGATTGTTTAAGGGCATGACCGAAACTTAATTCCCCGTTATCGATCCTGATGTTAAAGCCACAGTCGGGATTTGAGCAAACCCATGCTTTATAACGAATCTCAGAGCCCTGTCTCCCATAATCCGACATAGGGATAAGTAAACCCGTATTGCATTTCAGACACTGCGGATATTGGTCTTCCATTTTGTTTCTCCCTTTCTTCTCGTTATCTTTACATCTATCACATGCAAAATAGTCATTTCTTACTAATCACAACTTTCGCGCCGATCTCAACATCCATATTTTTTTTAGCGCTGCCGTTCTTTACGCTGATCTCAAGGAATCCTGAGCTACCGTTTATGAAAAAGGGGGAATCATCTTCTCCGGAATTATAGCTTTTCAATATAGTTTTTATTTCAAACCCATTTACGTTTCCCGAGGCGAATTCTTCTGACATAAGTCTTCTTATATTAGATACGAGATTACCATAGCTATCAATATATATAATCTCTCCGGTTAAGTCACCTTCATTCTCATTCATTACCGGATAATCGATTATAACAGGATTTTCGATTTCGGGACCGAATTCTTCCGGCATCACTCCAAGACTCAGGTATGAAGCCACCGGTCCGAAGATATCTCTGCCGTGAAACGTATCCGACGTGGAGTCAAGGAAAAACTTATTTTCCGTCAGATGCCTCGCCTTGAATTCTTCATTCCTGTAAACAGCGGAAAATATTCCGTTATCAGGACCCACGAACGTCCAATTCTCTGTCTCGACAAGTATCGGCAATCTTGAAGAACCGACTCCCGGATCAATTATCATCAAATGGATCGTTCCTGCGGGCCAATATCGGTAGAATCCGCCAAGTACGAACGCGGCTGAATGTGTATCTTGTTTCGGGAGGTCGTGGGCAACGTCTTCAACACGGGCGTCCCGGTTAATACTCTGAATTACCCCTTTTACGGCGCCAATGTAAGGGTCTCCATAACCGAAATCTGTGGTTAAAGTTATCATCCCATCACCCCCGGAGCTAAACCAGTGAATCTTTCTATGCTAAGCAGGAACCGCTTTGGTCAGGACACCCCGGAGCACTGACTCTGCCGGGAATTTATCTTTCTCTTAATCCGATTCCTTCGCTTCCGCTTCCTCATCGGCAGATTCTCTGTCTACATTTTCCTCAGTTGAAGCTGATTCTGATTCTTCCCCGGAAGATTCAGATTTTTCAGCTTCCTCCGAAGACGTTAAGTCTGTTCCGTCTTCCCCCTTTTTATCACCGGACTCTTCTGTATCCAACTCTTCTTCTTCAGGACTCCCTTTTTCCGAACTCTCTTCGCCTGTCTCGACTGCCGCAGCTTCCTCGGAAGATTCAGATTTTTCAACTTCCTCCGAAGACGTTAAGTCTGCGCCGTCTTCCCCCTTTTCATCACTCGATTCTTCTGTATCCAACTCTTCTTCTTTAGGACTCCCTTTTTCCGAACTCTCTTCGCCTGTTTCGACCGCCGCAGCTTCCTCTGCCTTTTCGGCTCTGTTCTTTCGCGCTAACTCTAACCTATCCGATGGTTCTTCCTCACCGGAGTCTTCTAAATATTCGAGATACGAAAGCACAATTTTTTTATCCTCTTTACTGAATTCGATTACTTTCAGGTTAATGGTCTCTCCTTCCTCGACGATCTCAGAAGCCCGTCTGACTCTATGACCTGTCAATTTCGATAAAGGCACAAACCCCTCACCCCCTTCAGGGAGATCGACTGTTACGCCTTTATCAAGGACTTTTACAATTGTACCCTCAGTGATCTGACCAAGTCCGTACTTTTCTTCAAATAATGGCCATGGATCTTCGCCCACCTGCTTATACCCGAGAGAAATTCGCCTGTTATCACGACTGATATCCAGCACCATAACCTCAATTTCTTCACCTTTTTTTACCACTTCCTTTGGATGCCGCACCTTTTTAGTCCAGGAGAGGTCCGATATGTGGACCAATCCCTCAACACCCTCTTCAAGCTCGACAAAACATCCGAATTGCGTGAGATTTCTAACCACACCCGAATGTATCGTCCCAACTTGATATTTCTCCTCGATGTTCTCCCATGGATCAGGTGTGAGCTGCTTCAATCCGAGCGATATCTTTTTTTCGTCGGGAGTGACCTTTAAGACCCTGGCTTCCACTTCCTCTCCTAAGGAGAGCATATTAGATGGGTGTTTGATATGCTGTGTCCATGACATCTCGGAGATATGGATCAAACCCTCTACGCCCTTTTCAAGCTCGACAAACGCTCCGTAATTGGTGATACTCACAACTTGTCCCGTTACGGTCGTATCGACGGGAAATCTCTTCTCGATGTTATCCCATGGGTGAGGCTGCAGTTGTTTGTAACCAAGCGAAATTCTTCCGTTCTCATCGTTATAATTGAGAATAGTTACCTCGATTTCCTCATCTATAGAAACCACTTCCGAGGGATGGTTTACTCTTCCCCAGGAAAGATCGGTGATGTGCAATAGTCCATCCACTCCGCCGAGGTCCACAAATACGCCGAAATCGGTTATGTTCTTTACTCTCCCCTTCATAACCTGATCGACCTCTATACCCGAGAGAACCTCCATCCTCTTTTCCTTGAGGTCCTCCTCTATCAGTTCCCTGCGAGAGACTACGATGTTTTTGCGAGCCTCATTGAGTTTAACTATCTTGAATTCGTATGAATTCCCGACGAATTGATCGAAATCCTGAATCGGTTTTATATCTATCTGCGAACCGGGTAAAAATGCGTCAAGACCAAGAAGATCAACAATCATCCCCCCCTTAACACGTCTCAATATCCTGCCTTCAAATATTTCATCGTTGTTATACCCTTCAAGGATACGTTCCCAAATCCGCATAAAATCGGCTTTTTTCTTGGACAGGACAAGCTGACCCGTCTCGTCCTCTAATTTTTCCAGAAAGACTTCGATCGTTTCCCCGACCTGCGGCAGCTCCCCCCGGTTGAAATCCTCTATCGGTACTACCCCTTCGGATTTAAATCCTATATCGACTATCGCTTCGTTATCATTGACAGCCAGGACCCTTCCCTCCGTTACGTCCCCCTCGGATATGTCATGGAGCGACTGGTTGTATAATTCTTCCATATCGCTTTCGGTCGGAGAGTCCGTTATAGTTAACGCTTCGAGTTCTTCAAGAGTTACCGTCTTGATGATGTCATCGGCTATCGGCGGCTCGAGTACGTATTCTTCTTCAACTTCCGGGGGTTCCTCCGTTTGATCCTCCTCCGGAATCTTTTCATCTACACTTTTTTCTTTTTTATCCTTTGTTCCTGTCTCTGCCTCTTTCGGTTCTTCCGATTTTTCTTCCTCAACAGTTGCTTCTGCTTCTACTGTAACTTCTTCATCCACGGTTTCTGTTGTCAGTTCTTCGGTTTCCGGGTTATTTGTTTCGTTATTGGTTTTTTCTTTATCCGACATATACTTTAGACTCCTTGTGCATCTCTGCTTCGATTATCCTGGTTAAGTGTTTGACTTGCTCGTCGATTGTCATCTCAGTTGTGTCTACTTCAATTGCGTCGTCAGCTTTTCGCAGCGGGGATTCTGACCTGGTCGAATCCCTTAAGTCTCTCTCTGCAATATCCCGCTCGATCTCTTCAATCGAACTGCCATCATGCCTTACATTCAGTTCGGCAAATCGTCTTTTAGCCCTCTCGGCGACGGTTGCGGTCAAGAAAAACTTTATCTCCGCATCCGGAAACACAACAGTTCCAATATCTCTGCCCTCTACAACAAATCCACCGTCGTTTACCGCTTCACGCTGAAGCTTGACCATTGCTTCCCTTACTTCTGAAAGCGCGCTGATGCGGGAAGTCAAAGCGGCGACTTCCGGCGTTCTGATCTCCTCGGATATTTCAACATCGTTGAGGTATATTTCCATCTTATCCTCGCTGCAATTGACCCTTATATCTGCCGTAGTTATCGTCTCGATCACCGCTTCCTCATTATCCGGGTTTACCTTCCCCCGCAGCACTGACAACGCCGCCGCACGGTATATCGCTCCCGTGTCGAGGTAGCGTAAACCTAAAGACTTAGCCAGGGACTTTGCCGTAGTGCTTTTCCCTGAGGCTGCTACGCCGTCTATCGCAATTATACTCCTGTTTTCGTCATTACTTTTCATCACAGCTTTTTAAGGTATTCTAAGAGAAATGTTAATGCAAGTATTTTTATTCCATTCTACCGTGAAGCTCAGGTAGATGTTGACCTCAAAGGAGGCGGGGAATTGCCCCAGGACAACTCTTGAGTTGTCCCTACAAATTTACTGGATCAGTGTGGCGTAGTCACCCTGAGCGCCTGCCCGCCCGTCTGACCACTTGCCGGGCAGGACGAACGTCAGGCGGGGAGTCGAAGGGTGCCTGCGTATTGAGATTCCTTCGGAACAAGTCCTGACTGCCACGATACGGCATTTACTCGTTTATCGTAGGGGCAGGTCTGTGACCTGCCCGACTCCAGCCCGCCCGTCTGACCGCTTGCCGGGCAGGACATCGGTCTGGCGGGAATACAAGGCAATCCTGTCTCATTTATGGGAAGGTTAATAAACCTTCCCCTACTCATTTCATATCCGATGGGATATCCATGTAGGGACAATTCATGAATTGTCCACAGCTATTCACCAGCTTTTTCACGGGCGATTCGTGAATCGCCCCTACACTTGAAGTGAATATTGAATGCATCCGGCAGCTGCCGGACTGACCGCAAGAACATGTCTTAAGGGCGTCAGGACCAGTCCGACTTCAGCCCGCCCGTCAGACCGCTTGCCGGGCAGGACATCGGTCTGGCGGGAATGCCAGGCGGGCAAGTCTTGACTGCCACGTAATTTTTATTTCATTCTGAATCCGCTCTCTTCAGTCTCGAATATCCACCCGACGATCTTTCCTATGGAAAACTCTTCATCGCCCAGCCAGAACCTTTTCGTTCGCTCCAAATAAGACGACGAATCTTCCGAACTCTGCTTTTCTATGTCGGATATGATTTTTTGTGCTCTTTTAATCCATCTATCCATGTTTTTTTCTCTCAGATCGATCCATCCCCTGTCGCACCAGCTGTCGAGCTTTTCCTCTGACGACGGAAGTTCCTTCCTTTCATCCACAGCGGGCGTTTTAATATCCGGTCCCCGCAAAAATCTCTTCCCGTCGGGCAGCATTATCGGAAGCCCTATTGAGATGATGGTCGAGCGGATCCACTTATCGGTTTTGATTATTTCTTCCATCTTAATTGACAGTTCTTTAGGAGAGGCGGTTGCGAGAGATTGAAGTTTGCCGTCTATCCGCTTCAACATGTAGGCTTCATAAAGCAACTTTGAGAGCCGGGGAGGTCCGAGATTTTCGAACGCTATGCTGCCGTGCGCAGATTCCGCTTCCATCTCCCGCATTTCGCTCAGTGCGATCTCCCGCATGGTGCCTGCTCTATACGTCGGGGAGAGAATAGAGGCGTCCAAGGCGGAGATGATGTCCCTTCCGGTGTTTATACCTTTGATCTCCTGTACCGCAATCACGGCTATTTCTTCCGGCGTGATAAACTCCATCTGTCCGAGAGTGGTTATCGCCTCAAATTCACCGAGTGAGAAATATCCGTTCTCTCCCGCATCGATATAGACGCTTTCGAGATATTCGTTCTCCAACTCCGTCCAACTCCCCTGCTCGAATATCGATTGTCCGGAATCTATCTCTGCAGCGTCTTCAGGGTTGGAGTCGTATAATTTTATATAGCTGGCGCCCCTCTTGATTTTTCCCTTTCCGATATCTTTCCATGCAATTGCCGTTGCGGGTTTTATCTCCTTAATTATCGAAGTTCCGGGAGTTCTTCCCATTAAAAACAACAGGATAGAATGAGCGCCGGCTATTGCAGATTTTGTCAGAAGCATTTTGCTCGGTTTTTCCTCACTGTGCGTATATGGAATATTGAATCCCATTCCTCCGGTGCCTGTCGTACCGATTTTCAAATATATTCTGACCTCGCACGACTTGAGCGATTCAAACAGAATTTGTATATGTTTTATAAGCTGAGGCATGTTCAACGATGCCAGAGTAAGCTCGAGCTGCTCTATAAGCAGCGCGGTATCGAATTTGTCCTTCTTTATATCCTCTATAATATCCCGAATTTTTCCTACGTTTCCGTAAATGTTCTGGTAAGCGATTGCGGTGGCTGTGTTTATACAGTCGATCACACATTCAGGTTTGTACTTATCGAACAGGTAATAAAGCGCCGTCGATTTCAAAAAATCGCTGTCCATTTCCGACATCATATCATCCAACAACAGTCCGCGGGTATCGGTATCTTTCAGCATCTCGGGCCTGCCTGTCTTCATAAACTTGCTTCTTAAAAATACGTCGCCCCATTCCCAGCCGACTTCAATGTCTTTTCCGCTGACTTCTTTCTTCAGCCACTCTCCCATCGTTTCGGCGTCTTCCTCTCTTAATGAGCAAATCACTATTTTTGCAGGATTTTCGGGAATCAACTTTCTGCAAATCGACTGACCGACCATTCCCCAACCGCCGAGAACCAGTATCGTCTTCCCTTTTATATCCATTAAGCGAGTCCTTTCAGGCTTTCGACTTCTTTTGCGGTTAGGTCACGGAATTCTCCGGGAGGCAATCCCTTGTCGCTGATTCCGGCGAAACTGTCTCTGTGCAGCATCTCTACACCGTATCCGATCTGCTCAAATATTTTTCTAACCTCTCTGTTTCTTCCCTCGGCAAGCAGAAGTTTCACCTCGTTCCCTCCCTTCCATTCAACGTTCAATACGTTCGCCCGACGATCATCAATCATTACGCCCCTGCGAATCTTATCGAGATGATCCTTTTGAAACGGAGCATTAAGCTGAACCGTATAGACCCTTTCCACGCCGAATGAGGGATGAGTAAGCTCGTAAGTCAGCTCTCCGTCATTCGTCAGCAGCAGTACTCCGGAAGTGTCATAATCGAGTCTTCCGACCGGATGTATCCCTACAGGGTTGTCTAAAAGGTCAAGGACCGTCCTTCTCCCCCTATCGTCGGAGACTGCGCTGAGAACTTCGACCGGCTTGTTCAATACGAGATATGTGAAGGTACTCGGAATCGATACGTGAGTACCGTTCAGGGTTATAAAATCTGTCTCTTCATCAACTACTAACCCCAGCTCCTCCACCTTTTCTCCGTTCACCGCCACTCTACCCGACATGATGATCGAGTCGCTCTTCCGCCTCGACGCAACACCCGCCCTTGCGAGAAATCTGTTAAGCCTCAACCTTCGACTGCTCCCATTATATCCTCAATCTCTTTAAGTTTAGGCAGATCGCTTAGATTGTCTAATCCGAAATATCTGAGGAATTCCCGGGTTGTACCATACAAAATCGGCCTGCCGGCAGAGTTCTCTCTCCCTTTTATGGTAATCAGGTCTCTTTCCAACAACGTCTTGATCACTCCGTCGCAATTGATTCCCCTGATAGATTCCATGGTAGGCTTGCTCACAGGTTGACGATAGGCGATAATCGACAGCGTTTCCAGCGCCTGATGAGACAATCTAAGCCGCCCCCTTCCCACAAATATCCTTCTGACCCAACGCTCATATTCAGGTAAAGTTACCATCTGATAGCCGCCGGCGACCTTTATTATATTAAAAGACCTGTTGTTTTCAGCGTAATGTCCATTCAGTCTGTTCACCATTTCGTCAATATCGAGTTCCTCCCCGCCCTCAATACATTCCCTTATCCTGCCTATACTTACAGGTTCGGGGGAAGCGAAAATCAGAGCCTCTATGATCCTGTCAACCGGGCTTCCATTTTTATCCATTCGACAGCTTCCTTATGATGATTTCACCAAAATTTTCTTCCTGTTCGACCCTGATCTTTTGTGATCTCATAAGCTCCAGCATAGCCAAAAATGTCAGCATGACCAGGATTCTCTGTTTCAAGTTCTTAGCCAAATCCATAAACGTAAAATGGTCTTTCTCGCCGAAGAAACTCTCTATAACGCCCATCTGCTCCTCGATAGTAACATCGAGAGAAACTATCTCATACGAACTTTCCTCGGGCATTTCCGCCAAGATTTTCTTCACGGTTTCGAGCAGATCAAATAAAGTTACGTCTTTCAGGGAGTCTTCAAGCGTCGGACCTCCATAGACTTCCTCCATACTCTGAATCCTTGGAAACGTCTTAATTTGCTCATCTTCCAACTCTTCAAGATCACCCGCTGCTTCTTTGAATTTTCTATATTCAACAAGCATATCGACGAGCTCCCGCCTCGGATCCTCGATCTCGTCCTCATCATCCAATGGAGACTCCGGCAGCAGCATGCGAGCCTTAATCCTCATAAGAGTTGCCGCCATTACCATAAAGTCTCCGGCAAGATGGAGATTCAGGACTTTCAACAGATTGACGTAGTCCAAAAAATCCTGAGTTATCTTTGCAATCGGGATATCATAGATGTCCAATTCGTCTCTGTTGATAAGAAACAGAAGGAGATCAAGCGGACCTTCGAATATCGGCAGCCTGACCCTGTATTGGTCAACTATTAACGGGCTTACCAAACTCCATTGCCTCGTAAACTAATGACATCGTAGATAAAGCTTCACTCCTTGCTTTAGTGTCGCCGGCGCTGATTATCTCCCGCACTGCTTCCGGCTTCGTTTCATACTGCACTCGTCTTTCCCTTATAGGGTCGAGATAATCATTTAAATGGTTAGTGAGATTCAGTTTACAATCAACGCATCCGAGCGTACCAGCCTCGCAGTCCTTCCGGATTTGCGGCACTTCCTTCTCATTGAACTTGTTGTGATAAGCGAAGACAGGGCAAACGTCGGGATGCCCCGGACTGTCTTTGTAGATCTTTTCGGGATCCGTGATCATCCCCTTGACCTTATCTTTCAGTGTCCCGGCGCTATCCGACATAAGTATAGTGTTCCCGATTGATTTACTCATTTTCTTGTTGTCCAATCCGGGAAGACGACTGAATTTTGTTACTTTTCCCTCCGGCACAGGAAATACGGTTTTATAGGTAGCGTTGAACTTTCGGGCGATCTCTCTCGTGATCTCGATATGGGGAAGCTGATCTTCACCCACAGGCACCAGGTCAGCCCTGTATATCAGTATATCCGCCGCCTGCAGTACCGGATATCCCAGATGACCGAACGACAGGTTATCGTCAAGATCGGCATCTCTTACGCGTTCTTTTAAGGTAGGGTTGCGTTCGAGGCGGGGAACAGTGACCAGCATTGAGAGAAGCAAATTCAATTCGGCGTGTTCTTTTATGTTCGACTGCAAAAAAATAACGCTCTTTTCGGGATCGATGCCGGCTGATAACCAGTCCGTAACGACTTCTAATGATGCCTCGTTCAGCTGCTTACTCGATTTATAATCAATGGTGAGAGAGTGCCAATCAGCTACCATGTGGAAATTTTCATATCCCGAATTCTGTAGTTCGACCCAATTTTCCAGCGCACCGACAAGATTGCCGAGATGTAATCTGCCTGTCGGCTGCATCCCGCTGAGTATGCGCTTCCCCTCAGCCGGCATTATCAATCCATAAACAGATAGGGGCGCCACTCCTTTACTGGCGTTCTTACGAATCGTTGGATGAAGGTTATTCTGTTCGGTACTCTCGGCTTGGACTTGAGTCTCATCTTCGCCTCGCGAGGAGTTCTGTTCCCCTTCAAATTATTACACTTAACACAGGCGGCAACCAGATTCTCCCAGCTGTCACTGCCGCCGCGTACTTTCGGGATGATATGATCAACCGTGAGCGGCGAGCTTTTAGTTCCGCAATATTGGCAGGAAAGGGAATCCCTCTTAAGAATGTTTTTTCGGGTGAGCACAATGCTGTTTCTGGGCAACGTAATATATTGAAACAGCCTTATCACTGCCGGCATCTTTATCGACCGGGAGACAGACCGGATCTCATCCTCGAAGTGCTCGACCGGATGCGCCTTTCCGAGAAACAGAAGAACGACTGCACGCCTCATATTACATATCTGCATCGGCTCATAACTCTGGTTCAGGAGAAGTACCTGCGTATTCATTTTGCCGTTTAAACTGCTCAACTTAGATACTCCTCTACGCTGCGCACCTGCATGAACCGGTTTATATAATTATCCTGATCCGCTGCCTCCCCCGAATTGAGAGCCGAAATTTTCACGATTCCGGAAGAATGAATAAACTTCCCGTTTCCGAGATAGATACCTATATGATTCAGTTTGCCCTTCTTATCGCTGAAGAACAGTAAATCTCCCTCCTTAGCCATGTTAATGTCCGTGCCTATCTCCTCTCCTGCTTTAATCTGTCGGCTCGTATCCCTCGGCAGTTTTATACCGTTCAGCTCAAATACCGTCTGCACGAAACCGGAGCAGTCGAAACCGCCGGTGCTTCTCCCCCCCCATAGATATGGCGCACCAAGAAACAGCCGCGCTGTATCGGCAATACCCGTTCTTGTTCCCGAGTTTTGCAGATGAAACTGCTGACCGCGGGTCCATCCTTTTGTACCTTCGGGAAGTCTCAGCTCCACCCAGACTCCTTTGCGCGAAACAATCGGGAGCTTTACTCCCATATACGCCGTTCTGACGATGCCGGCACTTTTAAACGGCGCTTCTAATATATCCGATGAACGCTCTCCGAACAGGAATTTTTCAGATTCCCTCCATTCTATCGCATCCTCTTTGCTGAATCCTGCAACCATCCCCCGCGATATATAACCGACATAACCGTCACTTTCCAACTCTACCTTCAGCCATTGATCCTCTCCTTCAAGGAGCTTTACGATTTCTCCCAACCTGGCTTGCGTGACTTGCTCGGACCGATGATCGGGTTCGGCTCGTATCGGTGCGACAGCAATCATCACGACATAATAGGGCATCAATTCCATCGTTATACATATCTATTTCACTTTTTGGTCGGTGAAATTTAGCTAATGAATCCAGCATTGTCAAGGCTTTTAGCGTATCTTACGACCATTGTACTTCCGATATTATTTAATTCATTTCAGGGTTTTGCATGGATATTTGTTGCTTTCAATTTTAATAAGTATTACAATTTATTGTACGATAAAATAATCGCCCGGTAAAGGGAAGCCCGTTACAGATATAACCTTCTGGATTCGGGCACAGCCCCGCTACTGTATGTGGTTATGGTTACTGCAAACGCCACTGCCCTCGATAAAAGGGACGGGAAGGCGCAGAGAGCCGAGACGAACCACGAGTCAGGAAACCTTTCCGGTCGGACAATCGCTAAATCCTTCGAGGGAAGGTGCGATAGATGAAAACAGATATGCACCCTGCCCTGACTCGATTGTCAGGGTTTTTTGTGAGATTTCCCCGTATAACAGGCGGGAAATCCTGCGTATCGCTGTATCAATTTCCTTTATCAAAAATTCACCGGATGATTGTCAATAATACGGTTCCACCGCGGGGTCAATCGATAACCCAAAAAAGGAGAGTCTGATATGTCCGCATTCAAAATAATGCTTCCGATCCTTATAGCAGCATCTGTTAACCCGATTATCCTTGCGCAAGACAAGGAAGACGAGTTCGACGACACGATCAGGCTCAAGCCTGTCGTCGTCACGGCCGACCGAATTGAAGTACCTCTGGACAGGGTTTCAAGTTCTGTGACTTTGATAACAGCCGAATCTATTGAAACCCAACAGTATCAGACAGTTGGAGATGCGCTCAGGAACGTTACAGGTGTGAGCATAGCCCGTTCCGGTTCAACCGGAAGGATCACTACACTCTTCTTGCGAGGAGCTAACAGTAACCAAACACTTGTGTTAATCGACGGAGCTAAAGTCAACGAACCGATGAACGGCGGTTTCGATTTTTCAAATCTCAAAACGGATAATATTGAAAAGATCGAAATAGTCAGAGGTTCTCAAAGTACTCTTTACGGATCTGAAGCTATCGGAGGGATCGTGAATATTTTTACGAAAAGCGGATCTAACGATTTAGCATTCTCGTTGAACGCCGAAGCGGGAGAGTTCGGAACTTTCAGCGAATCAGGAGATTTGTCGGGAAGCTTAGGCGGCTATAAATTTTCATTTTCTCTATCTAATCTTAAAACGGACGGTCAATTCGAAAATGACGACTACAAAAACACAACTTTCTCAAGCCGGATAACCACCACATTGCCGAAAAACACTGAAATCGCGCTCACCGTCAGGAAATCCAACGCAGAGGGAGGAGCGCCGAATCAAAGGAAATTAAATTTTGATCCGAACGCCAGACAAAAAAGTGATATTAATATATTTTCACTGGCATTGAACCAGAAAATATCAGGTCTCTACCATCACAAATTAAAACTGTCCAAATCAGAAAGTGACATCAATTATTCAGACCCCGTGAATCCGGGAGACATTAGCGAATTTGCATCTGACTTTAATTCTTCGATAATCTCCTCGGTTTCCAAGGTGGATTGGCAAAACGATCTACACTTTTCAGCCAATAACGTGGTAACAACAGGAATTGAATGGGAAGAGAAACAGGGGAAATCAGTTTCCACCTTTGATGACTTCGAGAATCGCACAAACACTCGATCAATTTATTTACAAAATCACTTCCGGTTGAATGATAAGTTCAGCGTAACCGGAGGAGTCAGAACAGACAACCACAGCAGTTTCGGAAACAGCACTAATTACAGACTTACTTCGGCGTATATATTCAGAAATTCATATGGAAATGAGACGAAAATCCGGGGTAGTTGGGGAACAGGATTCAGAGCGCCATCCATTTTCGAACTTTATTCTCCCGGATTTTTCGGTTCTTTCGGCGGAAACCCGAATCTTCAACCCGAAGAAAGCATTAGTTTGGAAGTTGGTGTCGAACATAAAACAGCTGACAACAAATTATTCATATCTGCCGAGCTGTTTAAAACCGAATTCACCAATCTAATTACAATAACCGAGCCGGGTGCCGTAAACATAAATAAGGCGGAGACGAAGGGTATTGAACTGAACACTGATATAAAAATATCTGAAAAAATAGATGTATCCGGGAATTATACTTACCTTGAGACAGAAGATCTACTCACAGGTTTACCTCTTTTGCGAAGGGCGAAACATAACGGTGGAGCCAGTCTGAATATTCGAGCAACAGAGAAATTGAATTTAAGCGCCGGTGTCTCTTTTGTGGGTGAGCGATACGACACTGATTTTGTATTTGATGAAAATTTCCAGGTTTCTTACGGCTTCTTTCCTTCGTATACCACGGCACGTGTTGCGGTTTCATATGAACTCTTGGAACAGGTTCGTTTGAAATTAAGAATAGAAAATCTTCTTGATGAGGTCTATGAGGAAGTGGCGGGATACCCTTCGCCGGGCAGAGCCGTTTATGGCGGGATAACTCTGAAATTATGACGGTATTTTATTCAAATGGGATTTCAGTTGATGAAATCCCAGCTGACGCCCCAGAAAAATTCATTCCCTGTTAACCCGAATCCGTCCACAAGTTCATAACGTGTAAGAAGCAGGTTATCGTTGCGGAGGAATATCGTCAAATCCGATATATCAATGGTAAACCAGTAGTTGAATAAGTTGACCGCTGGTCGAACCTCCCCTCCCGTCACGATATAAAAATCAAGAGCTGGATCATAGGTGAACCTGTTCCCCTCTCCTAAGAGAACTCCCTCTCCGTATATGGTGAAATTAAGGTTATCCTCGAAAAATCTTCTATTCACGCTCCCGTACGCAATCCCTTTGTATCTTCTCGCAAACGGTTGATCAAATCCAAAATTCAGGTTTTGCCATCCGGACAACCCTATCTTCAGAACTCCGTTAAAATCCGTTTCAATTTCTGAGAAGATCGATTGAATTTGATAATTCTCTTTTTTGATCACCCCGAGATTATCAATATTATCAACAACTTCGACAACTAACGGGTTTTGCACTTCAGTGACGTCATACACTAATTTTAATCTCAGCCTCTCTCCATGATGAACGAATCCTGCCGAACGGTTTTGAATAGATTCTCTACTCAGTGATTCGTTAAGGCTGAAATTGACCGTGTTCATAAGATAGTAATCAACCGGGACGTCCACAACGCTTTTGGATATCTCGCCATACAGACCGGTTTTTGCCGTGAAGTTAAGCCCTAATCTGCCGGCATATACTCCCGTTGAACCGAACTCGGAATCAAATTTTATTCCTTCAGTGAATTTGAGTGAAAAGAATCGATCGCCGCCGAAAATTTGGGATAAAAATACATGTGATCTTTGCAGGTTTCTCAGGTCGAATCCCCCGCCTCTGACGTTATGAACCTCCGACCGAAATCCGGCGTAAATTCCTCCATCGCCTATACCGATCAGTTTCTGCCTCAGATAACTTCCGTAATAATAACTTAGACTAATATCCTCAAAGGTCTTGATCGCGCCTTTTTCATCCACGTCTATCCGGTTATTGTCCTTCCGTTTCGATTCGTTCGTGGACAGATACAGAGTCAGTTCGCTTCCTGCGCCGGGAGTTCGGATTGTGAAAGTATGATCGAATTCCACCTCTCTGAAACTTCCGCTCGTTTCATAGCCGTATGCGTTAATGAATGTCGGACCTGTAATATTTATCGTTCTGAATGAATGATTCAAAGAATACGTCGTAAGCCACCCGTTGTCTCCCCGCCGCTCATATACCGCGCTGATCTTCCTACCCCTGTATTTCAACGGCACTTCCCGCTCGGATTGGTCTCTTATAAGCGCCTGAATAAAAAACGCGGAATTTCTGTTCAACCTGCGGGTGATATTAACGTTTACGTCGTCATAATCTCCCCTACCGCGCCGGATGACAAATTGCGATGTGTTAAATTCATTAAATTCCGGTTTAAGACTGAACGTCACACCCGCAAGGGACGGATCTCCGTTCAGATGACCATCCGCTGCGGAGCGGAATGACGATTCATCGAGATTATATTCAGGCAGGAGACTCAGGTCAAATTTACCCTTTCGGACGTTGTGCATCGGTCTTCCCTGCATGAAAACAGTCAGATATCTCGGGTTTAACCCGCTCGGAGCCCCATACCACGCTGAACCGTAAGTCCCTCTTGAAAAAACCTGAAATTCGGGTCTTTGAATCAGGTAATCAGCGACTCCTCTTAACAAATTTGCCCTTTTCAGCGATTCTCTAAATTTCGTACCACTATGACGATTTTCCGCTTCCGCTTGAGTCCAATCGTAAAATGTCTCCCTTGTTGAATCGGCTTCGATTAACGAATCGGGCGAAGATAGACCAGCTTCTGTTTCCTGCGCGGAGGCAGATTTAAAAGTGATAAGGGCTGAATAAAACAGAAAGGCGCTAAGAACGAATCTCAACCGAACCGCCCTGTTTTTTTTACAGCTCTCAATATGGGGGGCAGCGCTAAAACAAAAATAAGCGTGTTGGAGATTATGTGAATTGATGTAAAAACCGAACCGAGCGCGATCGTAGCGTAAATCTGACCTCGGTCGAATCCGGCGGCAAGGGGCCAGGAGAGTGTCGTAAGCAGATCATAAAACAGCGTGCAGCCTAAGCCGGCTGCTCCGATAAGTGCGATCCTGACCTTGGAAAAGCGCTGTATTTCTCCCCGTGAGCCTAATATCCCGCCCACTGCGCCGAATAACGACATCCCCAATATTTGAGCGACAAGAAGATATGGAAACGCAAGCCCTGACCCCATCGGGTTGAAAGCCGAATAGGTCGTTTCCGCTATTATAGCAACAAGTATCCCTTTCTGAATACCCAACAAGTACCCGGATATGAATATCGAAGCTGATATCATCTCTATATTCGGAACATGTATGAACGCATATCCCATTACAACCGAGAGCGCCGAAAAAATACCGATCATAGCCATATCTTTATTAGACATGCTCATTGACCTTTCACTGCTTTTCCTTGCGCCGGTTTCCTTTGTAGAGAGGAACTCCAAAATAGTTGTTGCTGTCGGTCCACTCGCGGTCGTTCTCGTCTTCCTCCAGCGCCTTATCGAATATGTTCAGTTTAGCATCCATCTCATCGATGTGATAGAGCAGTAACGCTTCCTTTATCATAGGTCTTCTCGGCGAAGCATATTCGTATTTTCCCTGATGCGAGAGTATCATATGATCGAGAAAAAGCAGCGTCTCCTTCGGGAATCCGTCTATTTTCTTCGAAGCCTCCCTCACCATGTCCCTGCCGAGTATAATATGTCCGACCAGATTCCCCTCGTCGGTATACGCTGTAGCGATTTCTCCCGTTAATTCTTCGACCTTACCGATGTCATGCAGCAAGCTTCCGGCGAGGAGCAGATCCCTGTTGAGATCGGGATATTTCTTCGCAAAATATGACGCATCATTGGCGATGGAAAGTGTATGCTCAAGGAGTCCGCTCCGGAAATTATGGTGAATGAATTTCGCCGCCGGAAAGCTCATTATCCTCTCCCGGTTCTCATCATAAATCAGGTTCAACAGCTCCTTCAGAAATACATCCTCTACGGATTCTATCAGAGCTTTAACCTCTTCGAACATCTCCAAAGGGTCTCTGCTCGACGAAGCGATAAGCGAATCAGGAGAAAAACCGTAGTCAGTGTGCTCTTCTCTTACCTTGCCGATCTTGGAAACGTTCAACTGAAGTTTATTCCGATAAAGTTCGGTATGCCCCTTAAC
>JADFGO010000007.1 GCA_022567655.1 Candidatus Neomarinimicrobiota bacterium | reverse complement strand
GATATCCATTTGCGCAAATTTAACACAAACAGATTAAATATACATTAATGTACGGATTTTAATTATGTAGGGGATATTAATGGAGCCGATCGGGATCCTCCGTAGGAGTTCCTGCGGAAGAACCGACGACCTCCTGAACGCCATTCAGGCGTATCTAAATTTTGTAATTCATTAAATTCTCTGTAACCATTGGTAATAATTAGTGGAGCCGATCGGGATCCTCCAGAGGAGTTCCTGCGGAAGAACCGACGACCTCCTGAATGCCATTCAGGCGTATCTAAATTTTGTAATTAATTTAATTCTCTGTAACCGTTGGTAATATTAGTGGAGCCGATCGGGATCGAACCGACGACCTCCTGAATGCCATTCAGGCGCTCTCCCAGCTGAGCTACGGCCCCATTAAAATATCAGATATATTATACCCGGCTTTCGATCAGAAGTCAAGAGTTTATCAATTCATCCTGTGGATTTCGGAGATGAACTCCTGCGTGTCTTTGTACTTCTTATAAACACTGGCGAATCTGACAAAAGCGATTTCATCAATAGATTTGAGTTTCTTCATGATAGTTTCGCCTATCACTTTAACCGGTACTTCCCTTCTGCCGAGATTGCCGAGTTCAAGTTCAACGTCATTTATTATGGAAAATATCTGTTCGAGAGACACGGGACGTTTATTGCACGCTATCTGTATTGCTTTTTCCACCTTTTGCCGCGCATACGTCTCCCTCCTGCCGTCGTTTTTAACGACCATTACGGGAGTGTTCTCTATATATTCATAAGTTGTAAAGCGCTTTGAACACGATTCGCATTCGCGTCTGCGCCGGATGGCGTTATCGCTTTGAACCGCCCGTGAATCAACGACTTTAGTATCCGCCGAATCACAATAGACACATCTCATATTCTTATCCTCCCAGCTTTAGACGAGGTAATCGTATAGTGGAAATTCCTCACAAAGTTCTCCGACTGATATTCTGACTTCCTTCCTGACAGCTTTGTCATCGGGATTAGAAATAACTTTGTCCATCAAGTCTGCTATCAGCTTCATTTGTTCTTCCTTCATACCTCTTGTAGTCAGCGCCGGGGTTCCTATCCGTAATCCACTCGTTACAAATGGACTGCGCTCGTCAAACGGCACCATGTTTTTATTGGTAGTGATGCCCGCCGCTTCAAGTGATTCTTCCGCCGCTTTGCCCGTAGTGTTTTTATTTACAAGGTTCAACAGTACAAGATGCACGTCAGTACCGCCCGAAACAACTTTAAAATCGTGTTCGAGCAGGGCGTCTGCGAGGGCTTTGGCATTTGCCACCACCTGTTCGATGTAAGTTTTGTACTCCGGTTCAAGGTCTTCACCAAACGCCGCCGCTTTTGCGGCTATCACGTGCATCAGCGGTCCTCCCTGTATTCCCGGCATGATCATACTGTCAAGAAGTTCCGACATCATCTTTGTCCTTCCGGATTTAGGAGCGACTATGCCGAACGGATTTTCATAATCCTTTCCTATCATGATCATCCCGCCCCGTGGTCCCCGGAGAGTTTTATGGGTAGTAGTGGTAACTACGTGGCAAACAGGCAGAGGGTCGTTGTGCAGCCCTACGGCAACCAATCCGGCAGGATGCGCTATGTCAGCCATCAGATACGCACCCACTTCGTCGGCAATTTCACGAAATTTCGCGAAATCAATATCTCTCGGATAAGCGCTTCCGCCGGCGACGATCATTTTGGGTTTCTCTTCTCGCGCAACTTTTGCTACCTGATCGAAATCGATCAGCTCTTTTTCTTTTGTCACTCCGTAAGATACGACGTTATAAATTTTTCCCGAGAAGTTAACAGGTGAGCCGTGAGTGAGATGACCGCCCATCGAGAGGCTCATCCCCATCAGAGTATCACCCGGTTTTAAAAACGTAAAATAGACACCCATGTTCGCCTGTGAACCGGAGTGAGGTTGAACGTTCACATATTCGGCTCCGAAGAGTTTTTTTGCTCTGTCTCGGGCGAGATTTTCCGCAATATCCACATGAGCGCACCCGCCGTAATATCGTTTACCCGGATACCCTTCGGCATATTTATTCGTTAATACAGAACCGGCAGCTTCCAATACTTTACGGCTAACGAAATTTTCGGAAGCAATCAACTCAAGGGTCTGGCGCTGGCGGGCTACTTCACCCCGCACGGATTCATAAAGCTCGGGATCTTCTGCTTTTAATGTCGATAACAAATTTATATTCCGGTAAGCGTATGAATCTTCTGAACCCGCCGATCGTGTCTTCCATGCACGAACTCAGCTGACAACCACGCATCTATTATGTCTTCAACAGATTCCGACCTCTCTACACGAGCACCAAGACAAAGAAGATTTGCGTGATTATGCTCCCTGGCGAGTTTCGCCGTTTCTGTTGAGTTACAAAGAGCCGCACGTACACCCGGCAGCTTATTCGCCACGATGCTCATCCCGATCCCGGTACCACAGACGAGAATTCCTTCATCGGATTCTTTCTCAGAAACCGATTTCGCGGTCTTCAACGCTAAATCAGGATAATCAGTGGACTCGTTTGAGTAGGTTCCGAAATCTATGACCTCGTAACCTTTTTTCTTAAGATAATCGGCGATTTTCTCTTTTAGCTCATAACCGGCGTGGTCAGCGCCGAGCGCTATTTTCTTTTTACTTTCCTCTTTATCCATTTATAACAATCACCTTCAGGCTGAAATTTTTCAGGGTGCATAAAAATGTCGCCTTTTGACGGAGCCTGTTGTTCTAAAAACTGAATCCTGCTGCGCGCCGCAGTATATCCAAGCGCGACACTTTCTTTAACGTCGTCGAGAGCTACTTCGAAGACAAGCTTATCATATATAGACGGTACTTTAGCTCCGCGTTCATTCTGACAATTATTGGCAGCCGCTTCAAGAACCAAACCTCGTATGTAAAACCCGCGTCCATCCTTAGGTTTTGTATTTATGGTCTTATTTGCCCAGGAATATGCGGTTTTGAGCTCACCGGCTTGCTTGTACAGATCCGTAATATCATATACCACCGTTTTATCATTGGGTCTTAACTTCAGCAGTCTCTTTAGAGAAGAGAGCGCCTTATCCGTGTTATCGAGGTTTTTATAGCTCGTCGCTATCCGGTCAAGAGCCAAAAAATGATCAGGTTCAAGAGAGAGCAGTTTTTCATAAAGCGGAATAGCTTTTTCATAATCCGCCGCTTGATAAATCGTATTTGCATATTCAAGCAAAAACTCCGGGTTGTCAGGATTGTTCAGATGTCTCTCTTCCAGCAGCTCCGTCGGATCCTCCCCCAAGAATTTCATAACCGTGACGAGGTCATTTTTTGCTATGATATCTTCCGGGTCCATCTTGATTATCTTTTTTAATACGCCGAGATCCTTTTCATACTCCGCAACTCTGAAATAGAGATCATGCAGCTTTCTCCAGCGAGCAATGTTTGACGAATCCAAAGCGGCAATCGTTTCATATTCCGCGATGACCTTATCGTTATCACCGGAAAGTTGAAACATAAAAGCTACGTTTTCATGCAGAGAAATGTTGTCGGGATCCTCCGAAAGTCCTTTGTCAAATGCCCACATTGCGCTGTCGGGCTTATCCATTTCTCTATATGAGTTTCCGAGGAAAACCCAAACCCTGTCACCGTACTTTTCTGTACATCCGCTGTTCACCATCTTAGTGTAATTTCTTAGCGAGCCTTCATAATCTTTGTTTTTAAAATATTCGAATGCGGTCGAAAGATAAATTTTGCACTGCCTGTCGGCGACCCTGGCAAGAGAATCGAGCCTCGCCTTTTCCGCCGCTGACAGCTCATCGCTCGTTGAGCCTGATTGAGAAGCACAGCCGGAGATTACCATATATGAAAAAGTAATGCCTAATAATCCCATGATGCCGTAACGTTTAACGAGGTTAACCAAAAGTGTCATTAATTACTCCTTATTGTTATTTAATAAATTATCTCTTTCTGCGTACAAACCAGAGTTCACCGGCTGAATATCCCAATACTATCGATACGCTGTTCTCCTTTAAATCACTTGCCGCTCCAGTCTTTCTGAGAACAAAAGAGACTCCAATATCGATAAATTCTTTACCACCGTGCATCGGTATCCCAAAACCTGTGGAACCTGAAGTCTCAACTATCCTACTGCCGCTCAAGCTCCTGACATAGAGCTGACGATATCCAAGCCCCGCCCTTAAAGCGATTCGTTTCAGAAATGATTCCGCTGCTGGGCTTGATTTGCGTTCAATTCCACCGAATATATCATACGCTCTCCCAAAATTACCATCAAAATCATTCTCTAATGATTTCCAATCGCTAAACTGATAATCAATTCCCGCAACGTAATTTTCACCGGGATCATAGCTAATGCCGAACCTCCACTCGGCGGGAAAGTCGATATTCTTTGCAGGGTCTTTCGAATTTTCAGAATGAGCTAATTCGATCTCCTTCTTAATATCAAATTCGAAAGGGATTGACGCTGAGGCAGCAAAATTAAACTTCCCACGGGAGTTAAAAATTCCAAGAGTCCATAGAGTACCGTCAAAAGAAGTCAACCTCGTGAATTCGGCGTCATTGAATGAAGTATTTTCAAATATTGTTTTCCATTCTTCTGTTTTGTTACCGAATACCCAATCGTTTTTAAGCCCTATCGAAAAGTCATCATTGAACTTATATCCAAAACCAAGACCGAAGCCGTTTATGCCGCCTCTTCCTTTAATGGTCAACTCCCATGGCTCATCATTGACTATTCCAGCTCGAACTAATTCATAATTCGAGTTTGAAATGGGATATACCCCTCCCCCTACACTAATTTTTGATCCCATCGGCAGTACCATACCGAATCCGGAAAAATCGGTAAAAGTGCCTGAATTCCCGCCGTCCACAGCATTATAATTTGTCGTACTCAGCAAATTTATCCTGACCGGTGAAACGAATGCCCAAAGAGCAGGATTCCACCTGCTCATCGTATGTCGGTCTTTTATCGAGAGGTTTATTCCACCCATACCGATGGAACGGGCTGAACTGATGTACTGTCTCTCCCCGACACCAAATTTGCCGTATAAGCTTCCAGCCTCGACGTTCGAGTCTGCAAGAAGTATTACGAACAATAATAGCAGGGACGGTTTAATTTTCAATCAGAATCCTCCGGAGAGTTCACATAATAAATGTCAATATTGGGTTTCATACTCTCGCTCACGCTGCTGTTCTGGCCATACAAAGAAATCCTGAATATCTGACTGCTCTCGGAATTACTCCCTAAAGCAATACCAAGATTTTCTCTGGTTCCAGCCACCCACTGCTGTATTATACCGGTCAGGTCAAGTGTCATTTCATCTCCGTCGATTGGTAGAGCGACCAGGTCGAAGTTAGTTTTATCGATGACGAACAGGGAATCCGTTCCTCCCGTCGAATCAACAAAACTAAACAATAAACTGATACCGATTCCATTAACCGCACTATTTGAAAAAGGCAGCAGTGAACTTTGGCGGTCAATAGTCAAAGTTAAATTCGCTTCTACTATTGAAGCATTAACCGGAATAGAATTTATCATGCTTGAATCGATCATCACCATACTTCTATATGCGGCGCCTCCCCCTATTAATATCTTATCAGGTTCTGAATCAGGTAAATCCGATAGCATGTTCAACACGTATCCGTCCGCCGATGCAATAATTCGAGTGGTAGTGCTGGAGGTATCTCCTTCTTCCATGTGGGTTACCTGTAATGCGGGCAGTAAGGAAATATCAGTGCTATACCTCGAGTGAAACGAAGGAATAAATCCGGATGCGGAGGCAGTGAGAATGACTCCGTTGGTGGCAGAGCTATCCATCCAACTTTCAGCGAGTTCAATCGGGATATCAAATGTGATCTTATTAGAAACTAAATCGAACGATCCCCATGCAACGGTCGCGCTGCTAATTGAGTCAACCGATGAAGAGATGAAATCATTAAACGATTTTAATTTCAGATTATCTTCCTCCCAATCCATGTTGTTTTCGTATAAAAACAGGTCGATAGTTCCGGTGGACGAATCTCCAATTGTGTTCGATAGAGTTAACTCCAATAAGATAGCCGATATATTGTCTCTGACTGTATCCGGTAAATCACTGAAGTCGTTGAATTTGAGCACCGACAATGTTTCGTAATCATCAAAAGTGCCCGCTAATAACCTTTGGGAACTACCCCATTCGGATTGAACTCTTACGGCAGTGTCCGATATGGATGAGTGCAATATATTTTGGTATTTCGCTTGATCTACGGGGGATATGACACTTCCAAGATCATTAACGTAATCCGTGGTGTCACACGATATAAAGATGAGGTTAATTAGCACAAACTTTACAAATACTTTTACGTTGTACGACCGCCTGTTCCGGTTTGACAAAATGGATTTCAATGAGATTTCAGTGCGAATAAACGTATATTTTCAGACAAGGCTATTGTAAACATCAAGGATAGACGCGGTGATTTTTTCATATGCTTCGACAGAATCAGACCGCATCGTAATAGTCTTATACTTATCTTTCTTATCTTTGATAGCTTTAGCGAAGATAGGGTTGGATTTGAGCTCCTTGGCAGGATCCGAACCCCCTGAAGACAGGGTAATCACGTAATCAGAGTAGCTCAAACCGGCAAGTATTGGACTGAAATTCCTCTTTTTATCAAATACTAACAAATTATCATCTTCAGTTCCGGTTTCAATTTTTGCAAGATTAAGGGAGTTTTCAGAGAATAAGGAAACTTCCTTCGATGAAAATAAGTTAAAGACCACCTTAATATCCTTGTAAAAGGGGTCGTCTTTGAATATGGTTTTCAGCATTATAGGAACGAAAGCGGTTGACCATCCGCAGCAGTGAATTATATCAGGCTGCCAGTGCAGAAATTTCAGACTTTCAAGCGACGCCTTACTGAAGAATGCAAACCTGATGTCAGTATCTTCTAAAGCTTTCCGCGATCCTTTCGCTTTATAAATCCTTTCGTCCACAGAAACGAAAAAATTCTCCTCACCAAGGAAATATACCTGTACCTTAGAATCAGGAACGAATCCCGATTTAATACTCGCGATTCTGGAATCTGAATTCCATTCGACAGGGATTTCTCTCAGGCGAATAACCTCCCTCAGCGTGTATTTTCTGTCGCTGATGAAAGGATATTTAGGCATTATCAATCTTATGTCATGCTTCGCTTCTTGAAGCTGAACGGGATAATTCCTCGAGAATTGCCCGGTGATACCGGTCTCGGCGAACGGTGTTATTTCAGGAGAAATTAAAAATACTTTCAAAATGATCTACTGATAAAGCCTTATAACCTATTAAGAAGTTTACTGGCAATGGGAAGATATTCGCTTCCCGGATATAAATTCACCAGCCGCGAAAACTCTTCCTGCGCCCTTTTTTTATCGTTTAATCTGAGATAGCAGATTCCCAATTTCAGCTGCGCTGCCTCCATTTTGTTGTTGTTAGGGAACGTGAAGACTTTTTCAAATTCGAGTATCGCTCTCTCATATTCCTTATTTCCGTAATAACATTCGCCTATCCAATACTGGGAGTTATCGGCAAGCTCGCTGTGCGGATTCGATCCAAGAAGTTTCTCGAAGATATCCAGTGCCTCGCTGTAATTGGCGTAGTTAAAGAATTCCATAGCTTTCTGGTACTCGTTTAAATAATCTACCGCGTTCAAAGGTACTCTCGGGTTTACGCTGTTCATCATATTCCCCACAGCCATCATAGATTCCATCCTAAGAAGTCTTAAATCGAATTCCTCAATTTTGTTTCCTATGTCCGTTACAGCAGTATTCAGGTTTTTGATCTTTCCGGCTTCGCTCGTAAGAGTAGAATCTATCGAATGAACTGCCCGCTTCAGTGAACTTATCTCACTGTCGTTGTTTGGTCCGCTCGATTGACCGGTTGAGCCGGGTGTCCTTGCAGCTTGCCCTCCTCCGCAGGCGCTGAATATCGTCAGACAAATGGCTATAGGTATCAAGTATATTTTCATTCTCACTCTTCGGATATCTATCATGAAGTTATAATTTAAAAAATCGGCACAACTTATGCAACTTCTATGTTCAGATAGATTTTCCGTCGAGTTGGAGTGATTGGATAAAAAAATACTGATTTTCTCACGTCTCAAAATTTCCTATCTGGACCATTCCCATCAATAACATCAGAGCGATCAATGAAGAACCACCGTAGCTGATAAAGGGCAAAGGCAATCCTGTCACCGGTACTATCCCTGTTGTCATCCCAATATTTATAAATACCTGAAACAGCAACATCGCCGCTCCTCCCAAAAGGATGAGACTTTCAAAAAGATTTTTTGTATTGGATGCAATATTTATCATTCTGAACAATAACAACATGAAAAGGACGAGTATCACTGAAACTCCAATAAATCCAAGTTCCTCACCGATAAGTGAGATAATGAAATCAGTATGCTGTTCCGGTAAAAATTTCAGTTGAGTTTGAGTGCCGTCTCCGAGACCCTTCCCGTAAATCCCTCCGGAACCGATAGCGACTTTTGACTGAAGTACCTGATACCCTGATCCTCTCGGGTCGAGCTGTCTGTTTACGTAGGTCAAAATTCTCTGCTGTTGGTAAGGTTTTAAATTATTCCACGTTAGCGGAGTAACTAAACCGACCGAAACATTTATAACGAACATTATAACAATGAACCTGAGAGATTTTCTCGAAAACCAGAGCAGTAAAAGTAAAGCACCTATCCAGAGAACAAATGAAATCAGGTTGAAGGCGCTTATAAGGCTTATTAGGGGAGCAATGATTACGAACAATGTCATAGTGGGAACCCCTGCCCAGTACAACATCGGAAAAAGGATAGCCGGAAACACCATTGCCGTTCCGAGATCGGGCTGACGGAGAACGACCAGGGTAACAAACGCGGTAATAAAAAACGGCAATATCAAACCCTTTGCCTTTTTCAAATTTTTAATGTTATCGGTTAACAGTCGAGCCAGACCGATAATTAAGAATATTTTCATGAACTCCGATGGCTGAACGGTTATTCCTCCTAACCAAATCCATCTTCTGGAGCTCCCGGATATGGCAGGTACGTATGTCAACAGCAGGAATAATACACCTCCAAGGAGAAGTAAGTATGCTACAGCATATATCCACCTGAAATTCAGCATACTCACCGAAAATAACAGGAAAATTCCTATGATACTCCAAATTATCTGTCGCTGGAAGTTATTTTGAAACGACTCCGTAGTAGTTTCTACCGTCGCGCTGTTTATGGCAAGTATGCCCAGAAATATTAGAATAACAATCACGCTTAATATCAACCAATCGAGAGAAATGAGTTTTGAGATTATGTATTGACCGGCGGTCATTATCATTCTTCCGTATGCGATTCGAGTGCGAAATTAGACGCGAATGAATCATAATATTTTTTTATCAATTTCTTCCCTATGGGCGCTGCTGTCGCGCCTCCGGATCCGCCGTTTTCAACGATAATCGCAAATGCCAAGGGATTTCGATCATCTTCAACAAAGCCCACAAACCAGGCGTGATCATCGCCATGAGGATTTTGAGCAGTACCGGTCTTTGCATATATGTCCAACTCCGGCAGATTGGAGAACCTGCCCGTACCTCTCTCCCCTTGCATTACATAGTTCATTCCTTCCTTCAATATCTTCCAGGTTTCACTTGAAATATCCGCGCTTATCACTTTTTCATGATATTCAATATCAAAAAAGGAACGAATTTCCTGATTAGCGCTATAATATTTTTTTGCAAAATGAGGATTATAGTATTTCCCCTCGTTCCTTATAATGGACATCAGGTTTACCATCTGTATTGGAGTCACCAGAAGGTCGCCCTGCCCAAGAACAAGGTTGAGCAAGTGACCCTCCTGCCATTTACCCTCCCCGTATTTATTGTCAAGGAGTGATTTGTCGGGAATCATCCCACTATTTTCTTCCGTGATGTCAATATGGGTTTTACTGTCGAATTGAAATATCTTACTTTGTTCATACCATTTTTCCAGACCAATTTCAAACATCAGATTGTAAAAAAAGACGTTACATGATTGTCCAATAGCTTCGACCACACTGATTTTTCCATGACCGGAGAACTTATTGCACTTAAAGATTCTTCTGCCGAGTTTATAGTATCCGGGACAATTGACTGTCCAGTTTCTATCTATAATGCCGTTATCAATCGCCGCGGCTGCCGCAATCAATTTGAACGTCGATCCGGGCGGATATTTACTCATTGTTGCGCGGTTAAATAAGGGATCAGATTCATCATTTTGTAAAGCATTCCAGACTTCGGGTGTTATGGCTCCCGCAAACGTGGCAAGAGAATAAAATGGCGCGCTGACAAAACTGATTATTTCTCCGTTCGAGGGATCGAGGAATATAATTGCTCCCCTCTTATCCCGCATAATGTTCTCCGCCTCGAGTTGCATACCTAAATCTATCGTGAGATGAAGATCATTACCCGGAATCGGAGATTTGGATTCAGCCGTTTCTATTTTGCTGATCCTGCGGCCAAGTGCGTCTACCTGGATATATTCATAACCTTTCTCACCTCTTAGAATTTCCTCATACGACCTTTCCAAGCCAATTGAGCCGATAAGGTCTCCTTTTTTATAACCCCTGGTTTTAAATCTTTCCAGATCAGCATCACTGATTTCACGTATATATCCGAGCATGTGACTCATTCCCGCCTTCGTGGGATAAAACCGCTCGGGGAAAAGTCCATATACGACCCCGGGCAGTTCTATAGAATGCTCTTCGAGGATTGACAGTGTGATAAGGTTGATCGAACGTTTGACCTTTGCAGGTTGAAATTGTCCGATTGAATTTTTCTTCACCCTCGACAACAGGTATTCCTTATCGTATCCGAGATATCCCGACAACAATTCGTAAACTCGCGGAGACCTGTTTGCTTCCCAGGGAATTACCGATACCGCATATGACGGACGGTTTTCCACGAGTAAGATACCATTGCGGTCATAAATTAATCCCCTCGGGGGTTCTACCGTTACCTGCCGAACCCTGTTACGTTCCGACCTCGCCAAATAAGATTCATAGCTTTTGACTTGTAAATCATAAAAGCTCCACAGCAATATTCCTATTGCGATAACGATCGTCAGGTACGCAACATTCTTACGGGAATCGGACAATGGAGTTTGTACTCTGTACATCTAATTCAGGTCCTCACGCGGTCTCAATATTATAAAGATAATAAACGCTAATATAAACGTATAAATAGCCGACGGAAATCCTTTGGTAGCAATAAAAGATAAAATCCCTTCAGAAGAACCTGCAGAACGAAAAATATTTTCAAACAGAGTGCTTATCAATATACCGATTCCAACAGGAACTAAAATTCCCGGAAATTTACGCGACCTTCTTGAATCTGTGAAATATCCGATAAGGAATCCCGACAAACTTTTTGTAAACGCCGATAATCCCAGAAAACCTACCGATATAATCAGATCCTGTATCAATCCGATACTGAAACCGGAGGTGGTACCTTTGATTTTTCCCTCATGAAGGGAAATGTATATTACCAATATGATGAACAGGTCGGGAGTATGGCTGCCGATTGCATAAAACCTCGAGAAATTTGATTCTATTATAATAGCAAGAAGGAACGATCCGCCATATTTAAGCCAAACCATTCCTTCCCTTAAAGGCTGTCTCCCGCCTTTCCGACGGAATTAAGCAATAAAAAGACCTCATTCAATTTTGACATAGAGGCGGCGGGCTCCACCTTGATTTCCTTAAAAAAATACCCCGGTTTTTCAATAACCGATTTTATGGTTCCTACCATTAAACCCGAAGGGAAGATATCGCTGTATCCCGAAGTCACGACGGTATCCCCCAATGTAACCAACAACCCTTTAGGAACTTCTCTTAAATCCAATAACCCCCTATCCCCATGTATAATTCCGTTTGCGTTCCCGGGGTTAATAGTAACCGATATTCTGAAATTATCGTCATTGAGAAGCTGTGCGATGGAAGAGTTCATTCCTGTTTCTACGACCTTTCCCACGACTCCCTCCGAATTGACCACAGGAGTATTTTTTACGATACCATTTTCTTCTCCGGTATCTAAGATGATCGAACTCGAATACGATCCTCTGTGAATTCCTATGACCTCAGATGTTACATATTCATATTCGCTTGACCGGTTCTTAAAATTGAGAAGGTCTCTTAATCTTTCATTCTCCAATTTGGATTCGCTAAGCCGGCTTACTCTAATAGAAAGGTCAATGTTCTTTTGCCTGATCCTTTTATTCTCTTTTCTTACGTCGATAAAATCAGTCAGCACATAAATGGGTTTTTGTACGATCCTATAAATATCAAGAACTCCGCCTCTCATTGCCCTTACCTGCTGATTGTTATTACTCGATATGAGGATAAGAGAGACGAGTAGTGCGGCAATCAGTACAAGGTATTCTTTTGAATTATATACAAAGGAAATAAAGGACTGCATCTTATAAAATCACGCAAATTTCGGCTAAGTCAATACGCTTAGGTAATTTTCTATGTTTTCGAGAACCTTTCCCGTGCCGTATGCGACAGTGAGCAATGGGTCTTCCGCTACGTTCACGGGCAGTTCAGTCTCATCTCTGATCCTCTGATCAAGACCTTTGAGCAAAGCGCCTCCTCCCGTAAGTATTATACCGCGGTCAAGTATATCGCTTGATAGTTCGGGAGGTGTTCTCTCCAACGATTCGGTAACGCTTTGAAGAATTTGATCTACAGTATCTCTCAAAGCTTCCCGGATTTCCGATGATGTCACTTCAATTGTTTTAGGAATTCCCGCAATAAGGTTTCGACCCTTAACCGCCATCGTACGCTCTTCTACGGCAGTCGCCGATCCGATTTCGCACTTTATATTTTCGGCCGTACGTTCGCCTACAAGCAGATTATGCTCACGCTTGAAATATTGAATTATCGCCTCGTCCATTTCGTCGCCGCCGATTCGTACGGATTCGTGCGTAACAATACCGTTGAGCGCAATTACGGCAATTTCTGTCGTACCGCCGCCGATGTCCACGACCATGTTACCTATCGGTTTACTTATTTCAAGTCCTATGCCTATAGCTGCGGCAACCGGCTCTCCGATTAGGAAAACTTCCCTTGCATTTGCTCTTTCGGCTGAGTCTTTGACCGCTCTCTTCTCAACTTCGGTAATACCCGTTGGAACTCCAATGACCATCCTTGGCCTGGCGACCCTGCTTATCTTCACTTTCTTGATAAATCCCTGAAGCATCCCTTCCGTTACTTCGAAGTTGGCAATCACTCCGTCTTTTAAAGGGCGGATAACCTCGATATCCTGGTGGGTCTTACCGAGCATTTCTTTTGCGTCATTCCCAACAGCAATTATTTTACCGTTATGTCTGTTGCGGGCAACTATAGAAGGCTCGTTTATGACAATATCCTGTCCCTTAAGATAGATAAGTGTGTTCGCCGTGCCGAGGTCTATCGCCATGTCACCGGATAAATAATTCCAAAATGAAATTCCCATTATTCTTCTATTTCTCCCTAATGTCTGAAGTGTCTAAAACCTGTGAAGAGCATCGCTATGTTGTGCTCGTTAGCTGCATCAATAACTTCGTTATCCCTGATTGAACCACCCGGCTGCACGATCGCAGTCACACCCTTTTCGGCGATTACGTCCAGTCCGTCACGAAACGGAAAGAAGGCGTCGGATGCCGCAACCGAGCCTTTCAAGGAGAGCTTCGCGTCGTTCGCCTTCATCGCGGCTATCTTGGACGAATCGACACGGGACATCTGACCGGCTCCAATGCCAAGCGTCCCTTCTTCATCGCAATAAACTATAGCATTCGATTTAACGTGCTTAGCTATTCGCCAGGCGAGAGAAAGGGCTTTAAGTTCCTTTTCGGTCGGTTTCCTATCTGTCACGCTGTCGGCTTCAGACAGTTTCAACCCCTTTTTATCTCTCTCCTGTTTTAATATTCCGAGCCTCAGTGATCGAATCTCAAAATCGGGTTCATCCAAATTCTCATAAAGCAGAATCCTGAGGTTCTTCTTTTTTTTCAATATATCCAGCGCATCCGGTTTAATTGCAGCAGCTACGACACATTCAATGAATATTTCGTTTACTGCCTTTGCGGTCTCCGCGTCTACTTCCCCCTTCAAGCCGACAACACCTCCAAACGAGCTCACGGGATCAGTTTTCAATGCGCGCTTGAAAGAATCTTGAAGAGTGGTCATCTCCGCACAGCCGCATGGATTCCCGTGTTTTAGTATCACAACTCCCCGGTCTTCCAGGTCGGTTAAAACTCCGAGGGCTGAGTCTATGTCAAGAAGGTTGTTATACGAAAGCGGTTTCCCGTGGAGCAGATGAATATTTATGCTGGACAATTGCGGTGAGCTATAAAACACCGCGTTCTGGTGCGGGTTTTCCCCGTACCTTAGATCTGACAGCTTCGTCATGGTCAATGCGCTGGTCTCTTCAAACAGTTCTCCGTTCCGCTGAAAATAATTATTGATAGCCGCTTCATACCTTGAAGTGTAACCGAACGCTTCTCTTGCGAGTTTGATCCTGCTCTCCGGGCTCACTCTTCCCCCCGAGGAATCTATCTCTTTGCTTAACCATCTGAATTGTCCGGGGTCACATACCGGGACCACGGAGGCGTAATTCTTTGCCGATGCCCTCAGCATCGAGGGTCCTCCAATATCTATCATTTCGATCGCATCAGAGAAGTCTCTATTCGCTTCGGAGATATAGTTTTCGAACGGGTAGAAATTGACCGCTATCAAATCAATAGCATCAATGCCGGCATCAGAAATGCTCTGAATATGCTCTTCGTTGTTTTTATCAGCCAGGATTCCCGCAAATATTTTTGGGTGTAAAGTTTTAACTCTTCCGTTAAGCATCGAGCCGTATCCGGTAATATCAGAAACCTCCTCTACTTCTATGCCCTTAGAGTTCAGGTATTCGGCGGTCCCTCCGCTCGCAACAATTTTCGCCCCGTTGTTCACAAGAACCGATGCCAGCTCCTCAGAGCCCTCCTTATCCCAAAGGCTGAATAGCGCTCTTTTTATCTGTATCTCCCCGCTCATGCTTTTCCTGTGATAGTTACTTTTCTACCATTTACAACCACCCTGTTCTCCGCAAAAAGCTGTAGCGCATCCGGATATATCTTGTGTTCTTCGATCAACACCCTCTCAGCAAGCGTGTCCGGAGTGTCATCATCAAGCACAGGAACGCACGTTTGGGCTACTATCGGTCCGCGGTCGTATTCCTTGTCAACAAGGTGAACGGTCACTCCGCTGACTTTACAGCCCGCTGCGAGCACAGCTTCGTGAACCCGCTTCCCATAGAATCCCCTTCCTCCGAATGATGGAAGAAGCGCGGGGTGAATATTCGTAATTCTGTTGTTATATCTCTCTATCAATTCCGGTTGTATCATTTTCAAAAAACCTGCAAGCGCTATGAAATTTATCTTTTCGGCATCGAGTAGTTCACAAACTGTTTTAACATATTCTGCATCACTGTTAAAATCACTACTCTCTATGACCGAGTGTTTAACCTCGTATGCCTGCGCTTTCTCCAGAACTCCTGCCTTCGGGTTATTACTCAGTACCAGTTCAACATCCGCCTCGAGCCGACCTTCCCGCGAGGCACGCATTACCGATTCTGCGTTTGAGCCGTTTCCTGAAGCAAATATCGCTATTCTCATGTTTCTCATGCGCACGCAGGATAAATAGCGTATTGGTACAAGGTACAACCGTTAAGTATAATAAGTATTAATTTGATATTCAAACCTTATACGACTCTATCTTATTATTATTCAGGGCAATACTCCCTTATTGTATCAAGTATATGTTGAACCTTATCGTGGTCTGTTAAAACGTTGATATTATCAGATTCTATGACATAAATATTTTGTTCTTTCTGAGCTCTTTCGATCCAATGCTCATAAGCGATGTTCAGCATGTGCAAATACTCGGGGCTGATGGTCTTTTCGAATTCTCTCCCGCGCTTCCGAATTCTCGACAGCAGAGTATCAGTTGACGCCTTGAGATAAACGATCAGGTCAGGTTTTTTCAGATAAGACGTCATTATCGAGAAGAGTTCACGATAGTTATCATAATCCCGCTGCGACATGTTGCCCATCTCCCGCAGGTTAAAGGCAAAAATCTCTACGTCCTCGTAAATAGTTCTGTCCTGCACACAAGAAAAGCCTGAATCTTCCATCTCCTTGTGAGTTTTGAACCGGTTTGACAAAAAGAATACTTGAAGGTTGAACGACCATCGCCGCATATCACCATAGAAATCGGAGAGGTAAGGATTATCTACAACCATTTCATAATACGGTTTCCAATTAAACCGTTCGGCGATTATATCCGTAAGGGTGGTTTTCCCTGCGCCTATATTTCCGGCAACTCCTACAAAGTACGTATGATCCTTTTCCTTCGGATCTGCCATCCTCTCTAAGAGACTATCTCCATCCTGCTGTGATCAGCCATCATGAACCGATTCGTCAACGGTCTTTCAAGGCGCCTGACTATCTCGACTTCGTCTCCGATTATACTACCGTCCATTCGCTGTTCCATCCCTCTAATGACGCAGTTCCGAAGGATGATGCTGAACTCTACAGCGCTGTCGTAAATATTAGTTCCGTCATGAATTGACGTATACGGTCCTACAAATGAATTTTCGATAGTACACCCTTCACCGATAACGGCAGGACCGCGAATACGGCTGTTTTTAATTACACTCCCTTTGCCTATCACAACATTTCCCACTACTTCCGAAGCGGAATCCACATCTCCGATAATGTTGCTCTCGGACATCTTGTCGAGTACAAGCCGGTTTGCTTCGAGAAGATCTTCAGGTTTTCCCGTGTCTTTCCACCATCCGGTTATTTCTGAAAAAGTGATCTTAAGTCCCTTATCCAATAGAAACTGATGAGCGTCGGAAATCTCAAGTTCACCCCGTTTCGACGGCTTTATGCTGTTTACGGCCTGAAAAATATTCGAGTCGTAAAAGTATATCCCTGTAACGGCAAAATTACTTTTTGGTTTTGCCGGTTTCTCTTCTACGCCGATTATTCTGTCTTTCTCAATCTCAGGGACGCCGAACCGTTGCGGGTCTTTGACTTCGGATAAAACAAGATGACAGTTCGATTCGGATTCCGTGAATTCATCTAAGAATCTCTTTATCCCTCCCACCACGATGTTATCCCCGAGATAGAACACGAACGGGCTATCTCCAATAAAACTTTCGGATATTTTTACGACATGGGCTAAACCTTTCGGGGATTCCTGAGGAATATACGTTAAATTTAATCCCCATTTCTCTCCTGTACCAAGGGCATCCTTCATCTCAATACCTTCACCCTTTGTAACAATTCCGACTTCAGTGATTCCGGCTTCTGCTAAATACTCAAGCGCATAATGTATTATCGGTTTATTCGCTATAGGAATAAGGTGCTTATTTTTAGTATGGGTCAACGGACGAAGTCTCGTTCCACGCCCACCGGTGGTCAGCACTGCTTTAAAATTCATAATTATATTATAACCCCAAATCGGTTACTTTTATCTCCTTTTCTGAATAATCATAAAATCCCTTGCCTGTCTTTTTTCCATAATAACCGGCGTGTACCATGCGTCTCATCAGTGGAGGTGCTGAATATTGATGCTCTTTAAATTCTCCGAACATAATGTCAGCAATATAAAGCGTCGTGTCAATACCTACGAAGTCCAAAAGGGTGAACGGACCCATCGGATGTCCCGTGCCGAGTTTCATGGCGTTGTCTATATCTTCTACTGTGGCTAACCTGTTCTCTAGCTGACGAACGGCCTCCAGCATGTACGGAACGAGTAGACGGTTTACTATAAAACCTGTCGTATCTCTGCATTTGACGGGAGTTTTACCAAGAGATTCGGCGAATTCATATACTCTGTCGAAACTATCGCTGCTCGTCGTTATGCATCTGGCGACCTCGACCAGCTTCATGAGCGGTACCGGATTGAAAAAGTGCAGCCCCACCATCTTATCCGGCCGGTCTGTATATGATGCCATTTCGGTAATTGAAAGTGAAGAAGTGTTACTCGCAAAAATGGTTTCCGGTTTACAGATTTCGCTGAGTTCCCTGTACACCTCCGATTTCAATTCCATATTTTCTATTACGGCTTCTATCACTATATCGCATTCATTCAAATCACTCATCTCCGTTGTACCGGTGATTCTTGAATATGTTTCTTCCATCTCGGATTCTGTTAATTTCTTTTTCTCGACGCCTTTTTCGAGAAATTTTTTAATCTTCTCCAATCCCTTATCAAGTAATTCCCGGTTCACTTCCCTGACTACCACGTCGTACCCGGATTGTGCGGATATCTGTGCTATTCCCGATCCCATCAACCCGCAGCCTACGACACCCACATTTTTAATCGCCATATTCATTCTCCATCACAAAATCAAAAAATCGAAAAACTTTATCAGACTGCTTCCACTATCACTGCCGCACCCTGCCCGCCGCCTATACAGGCGGAAGCCAATCCTCTCTTGAGTCCTCTTCTTCGCAGTTCGTACAAGATCGTCATAGTTAACCGGGTGCCGGTCGCGGCGAGCGGATGACCGAGCGCGATTGCTCCGCCGTTAACGTTTGTCAATTCCCTCTTCAATCCCAGTTCTTTTTCTACCGCAAGATATTGAGGCGAAAATGCTTCGTTAATCTCAACAAGATCGATATCATCAAGCGTAAGTTCAGCCCGCTTCAACGCTAATTCCGAAGCGGGGACAGGACCGATTCCCATTATCGTCGGATCACAGCCGGCAATTCCCCAGCTGATAAGCTTCCCGAAAGGCTTAAGATCGCGTTTTTCAGCGTTGTCTGCTGTAGTTACTATCAGAGCGGCAGCTCCATCGGATATTCCGGATGCATTTCCAGCAGTGACCGTACCGTTTTCTTTAAAGTAAGGCTTTAAGTTAGATAGTGCATCAATGGTTGTTTCAGAGCGTGGATGCTCATCAACCGATAATATTTCATCTTCATTTTCGTCTCTTACTGTGATTATCTCTTCCTTGAATCTGCCTTCTTTTTGCGCCTCGGCTGTTCGCTCCTGACTTAAAAGAGCGTATTCGTCTACTTCTTTCCGACTGATATTCTTGACATCTGCAAGTTTTTCAGCGGTTTCCGCCATCGAAAGCTTTGCGACAGGATCATAAAGCGCTGCCCAAAGAAGATCGACCATCTTATCGTCCTTTAATCGCGTACCCCAACGCATACCCCACGATGAATGAGGAGCCATGCTCATCGATTCTGCGCCTCCGGCAAGAACAAAGTTCGATTCACCGAGCATAAGTGTGCGGGCTGCTTGAATAATAGATTCAAAACCGGAACCGCACAACCGGTTAATTGTCACAGCAGGTGCCGATTGTGGAACACCTGCCCCCAAACCTACGTGACGGGCAAGGTAGATAGCGTCAGCCGAGGTCTGCATAGCATTTCCGAAAATAACATAATCCACATCTCCTGCGGGTAAGCCCGACTTACTGATCGCTCCTTTCGCAGCTATGATTCCCAACTCTGTTGCACTGAAACCGGAAAGACTGCCGCCAAATGAACCGAAAGGTGTCCGCACCCCTTCAAGTAACACTACATCTGAACGCTCTATATTGTTATTTGTCAACCTTTATGTCTTATTTTTAATGTAATTAACCATCCCGCCTGCTTCTATTATATTCCGCATGACCTCCGGAAATGGGGCGGAAGAAAATTCTTTATCTATGCCATCAACCGTAACTTTTCCGCTTTCATAATCGATATTTACCATATCTCCGGACTTTATCCGGTCAACCGCCTCGGGCGACTCGAAAATCGGAAGCCCTATGTTGATCGCATTTCTGTAAAATATTCTGGCGAAACTCTTGGCAATAACCGCCGAAACACCTGTACCTTTAATAGCAAGAGGAGCGTTTTCCCGGCTGCTGCCGCATCCGAAATTCTCTCCAGCGACCAGTATGTCTCCCTTTTTGACTACCGACGAGAATTCCGGGTCTAAATCTTCAAGACAGTGTTCCGCAAGCTTCATAGGGTCCACCGTGATACAATGCCTCGCCGGAATTATGCGATCGGTATCTATATTGTCATCACCGTATTTATGTGCTTTTCCCTGTGTCATAACTACCTATATATTATTGCCTTATAATCGTTAGTTAAAGAAATTGTAGAACTATAATTTGGTTCCGTTCTTAGCAAGACTATCCGCGGCTCTATTTTGCTCGCGGGGTATCCACTCAAGCGAATAATTCTCTACTTTAGCGAGAGCTGAATCTACTTGCTCTTTCAACGGAATTAAATTTTTCGCCTTCACTTTATACTCGCCGTTGATTTGTTTCACAAGTAATTCACTATCAGAGTATATGGCAATATTTTTAAAGTTATTCTTTAATGCTACTTTTGCTCCTTCGAGTAACGCAGAGTATTCCGCTTCGTTGTTTGTCGCTTTCCCTATCGAACGCGATATATTCTTTTCCGCCCCATTATTCAGTATTCGTACTCCAATCCCACCATTTCTATCGCCGTCACTTGCTCCGTCGATGTAGATTTCTACCTTACCGGGAGGATTTAATAATCCGGATAGGTTATCAAAAAAATCCCTCAGCGAAGTGTCGTTGATAGCGGGGAGAGCACTGACCATGTCAGTAGCTTTTACATTAGCCTTTAAAGCTTCAAGTATTTCTATTTCGGTCGGTTTCATTTTAATGATAATTTATAACGTAAAATTACGCTCACCCTTCAATAATGTCAAGACGTATTAGGAGAAGAGAAGCCCAGAATTCCGGTTCGGAGCTAAATTCTTAATTATCGAAGAAATCATCAGAACAGAATGGACAATTGAATATTTAAATCGGGGTTCTTATTATTATGAAGAAGCGAACCGGATTTCAACAGTGACTAAACTTGAGGCTTGCGTATGTACAGTTTCCTACGCGGTAAATAACGAAGAACTTCCTGCCTACTATGACTGACACACAAAATATTGCATTGATACGAGCGGAAATAGAAACTTCTATCGCCCAATTATCCCCACTTCACCTGAATCCCTTGATGGAGAAACTCGATCATCTCCTCGACGCCTATCGTGTTCCTGTCACAACGGAAAATATCGAAAAACTGAAAAACGAATATCTCGAACTTATCGGTCCGCTCTTTTCTGAAAATGAATATATCGACAGGGAGAAAGAAGCGTATCCGACCACATCAATTAAAGTTTTACAGGATAACTTTAGTAATAGTCTGCAACTCTCAATAATATCGGCGTTTAAGAGAATACAGCTTCGATTTTCACTCACCGATAATGAAAAAATTGAAATCTATCGCGGCATGGTTTTGACTCGCTATCTCGATGCACGATTAAAGAAGTTTTTTGTGTCCGGTGAGATAACCACTCCCGACGGTGCTCAGTTTCAGGGAAAAGGGTTCAGATCGATGGGACAGGAAGCGATCTACGCTGCCGGTATCCGGCTAAGGCGTTCTCTCTCACCTGCTCACGCGTCGAGCGATGATCACTCTATATATTCAGGCGACTTCATTGCACCTATGATACGAGACCTCGGTCTTGCGCTGTGTATGGGTCAGAAACCCTATGACGTACTTGCGGCTCAAATGGGCAAGCAGGGTAAGCCGATGAACGGGAAGGACTTTCATATCGGGGATTTCAAATCAGGAATTCTTCCTCCTTCTGCTCCTGTCGCTATCAGCTCGGTTACCTCCGCAGGAATCGGACTGGCTCTCTCCGGCAGCGGCAGGGTCATCGTAAATTGTAGTGGTGAGGGAGCGACATCTTCCGGTGAATGGCATGAAGCGATAAATTTCGCTGCCGTCAAAAACCTGCCGATAGTCTTTGTAGTTCAAAACAATCAGACGGCTCTTTCGACACCCGTAAACGAGCAGTTTGCCGCTCACTCGATAGGCGACAAGGCGCAGGGATACGGAATCAGATCGATCACGATTGACGGCACGGACCCCGAATCTGTCTTCGCATCGGTAACAGAAGCGGCGGACGCCTGCAGGATCGGCGAAGGTCCCCGAATAGTGGAACTTATTTGCATGAGATTTGCAGGCCACGCTCACCACGATGATATGCTCTTTTTTGGATCAGAACCCGATCAATTCTTAGAGTACCCCGAAATTAGTGAATCCGGTTATATCGAAAAAGATAAATACGATTACTGGCGGGGAAAAGACCCGATTAGCATGTATAAAAAGAACCTTTATTCCGAGGGGTTGCTCGATGACACGAAGAACAGTCAGATAATTGAGGAGGTCACCTCAGAGATAGAAGTCGCAGCGGAGAAGGTTATTGACGCACCCTGGCCCTCTCCCGAAGAAGCGGGCGACTCACCGTTTCATACCGGCAGAAGAGAAACTCACAAGGAGCAGTTGGAAGATAGATCGATTTCAGACATAGATCATAATTGGTACGATGAAAAAGATGTTGGATTCACTTCAAACCATGAAGGTAAAACGTTCTGGGAGGCAATCGTAGAAGCGCTTGCGGAAGAATTGAGCAGATCGGAAGAGATTTTTCTTCTCGGGGAGGACATAGGTGGAAAATACGGGAACGCCTTTGTGATCTTAAAACCTCTGCTTGAGAAATTCGGCGACAGAATGATAAACACTCCGCTTTCGGAATCCTTGATCATCGGCGCTTCGGTCGGCGCGGCGTTATTAGGCAAACGCCCGATAGCCGAAATACAGTTCAACGATTTTGTTGCAAGCGGATTCAATCAACTGGTGAACAACGCCGCAAAAATATATTACAGATGGAAAAAACCTGTACCCCTCACTATCAGAATGCCGTGGGGAGGGTTGCGTCAGGCAGGTCCTTACCACTCCCAGAACACAGAGCCGTGGTTTTATCGTACTCCCGGCTTGAAAATAGTTTGCCCATCCACCCCCAGGGAAGCAAAAGGATTATTGAAATCAGCTATAAGAGATGATAATCCGGTACTCTTCTACGAGCATATTGCCCTCTACCGTGCATCCGGGATCAAACAAGACTTACCCTCCGAGGAGGAGGATTTTACCATCCCGATCGGAACTGCTCATTTAAAACACCGCGGAAACGATTTAACGATCATAACCTACGGTGCGTTCGTACACCGCTGCCTATCGGCAATACAAATACTTGAGGACGAACACGGGATTTCGGTAAACCTGCTTGACCTCCGATCTCTTGTTCCTCTCGACACGAACGCCGTACTCTCAACGGTTCTCAGAACCGGAAAGGTTCTGATAGTCACAGAGGACAGCAAAAAGGGAAGTATCGGGCAGTCTGTTGCCTCGATTATTGCCGAAGAAATATTTGAGTATCTCGACGCTCCTGTCAGGGTACTCGGCGCTCTCGACACACCTGTGCCATATAGTCCTCCTCTCGAGGATGAGTTTTTGGTCAGTGTGGAACAGATAGTTGCAGCAGCTAAGCTGCTTGCGGATTTTTAACCGGGATTATCTACGCTACCCGAGTTTTCCTCAATATATCTGACGATATGGTCACCGACTTCCACTGTGCCGAGCGAACCTCCAAGGTCTCTTGGAGTCCAGTCGTGCTCAATGGCGTCCGTGATTGCGTCGGTAATGATTGACGCCTGAGCTTCTAATCCGAGGAAGTCGAGCAGCATCTGGGCGGAGAGGATCGCTCCCATCGGATTTGCGATGTTTTTACCATGGTATTTCGGAGCTGAACCGTGTATCGGTTCGAACAATCCTTTTTTAGTTTCAGGATTGATGTTTCCGGAAGCGCCTAACCCCAAGCCTCCCTGCAGCTGAGCGCCTAAATCGGTTATTATATCTCCGAACATGTTGTTGGTCACTATGACTTCGAATTGCTCGGGCTTCTTTACCATCTGCATTGTCAGCGCGTCGATGTACAAATGATTAGCTTCAACAGTTGTATGCCTTTTTCTAACATCTGCGAATGTTCGCTGCCATAATCCGCCTTCAAACTGCAAGGCGTTGCTCTTATCCGCCATAGTAAGAGATTTAAGTCCATTATCCTCGGCGTAGTTAAAAGCAAATTCGATTATCCGTTCTACACCCTTTCGAGTATTGATCGATTCCTGAATGGCAATTTCGTCCGCACTGTCTTTCTTAAAATTTCCTCCGGAACCTACGTAAAATCCTTCGGTATTCTCTCTGAAAACCACAAAGTTTACATCTTTCGGTCCCTTGTCTTTTAGAGGGCAGAGCTTTTCGTGAATCAATTTTATAGGTCTGTGATTGACGTAGAGGTCAAGACGGAAACGAAGTCCAAGAAGAATGTCTTTAGCATGACTCATATCCGGAACCCGCGGGTCTCCCAGAGCGCCAAGAAATATAGCATCGTAGTTATCCCTCAGCTCAATGAATCCGGATTCGGGAAGGGTGGTTCCGTCTTTGAGATATCGTTCCGCCCCGTAGTCAAAATGATTCAGTTCAAGATTGAGGCTGAACACATCACTCATCGTTTTCAATACCTTTACGGCTTCTCTGGTGACGTCAATTCCTATTCCGTCGCCGGGTATCACAGCTATTTTCGGCACTGACAAATCTCCGTTAATATCGTTTTAAGCTTCGTAACTATAGTATTTTATGATATAAATCCATTAGAATCAAGAAATTGCCTTACTTGTCCTGTTTGTGCGTCAGTGAGACCTGAAAACGGATTTCTCATATCACCCCCTGCATATCCGAGTAAGTTCATCATCGTTTTCAGACCTGCTATCCCGAACGGTTGAATGACTTTATCGATAATGTCATCGAGTTTGGACTGGGCTCTTTTCGCTTTTGTCTCCTCCCCTTCCGAGTAGTGTTTATATATCTCGCAGCAGAGACCGGGCAGGGCGTTTGAAACAGCCAAGATCGCACCGTCCGCAGATTTTTGTAACGCAGTCAAAAGCAGTTTCGCGTTTCCGGTGAATTTAATAAACTCATCTGTCGATCTGCTCGACACTTCCCCGAACCTTTCAATTTCACCAGAAGAGTCCTTCCAGCCGGCTATCAAACCATCATTCGATAGAGAGAGAATATCTGCTGTTCCGATTGATATGGAGGAGAACATGGGTATGTTATAATAGAGAATCGGACGATCGATCGCTTCTTTCAAATCGGCGTAAAACCGGTAGAGCAATTTTCCGTCGATAAACGGTTTATAGTAGTTCGGCGGTAATACCAGGAAAGCATCCGGTTCAAATTCCGCTGCCTTTTTCATAAATGAAACAGCGTGTTTCGCCGATTCTTCCATTACTCCTATGATGATCTTTTTGTCATGCCTGTCAGCTGCGGCAGCGACTGTTTCTATAACCCTGAAATGTTCTTGACGGTCCAACAGTTTTGCCTCACCCGTGGAACCGAGTATCACGTAGCCCTGAAGGTTTTCGCTGTTTAGTTTAACGACGTTTCCGGCGAGAGCCGAGAAATCTATTTCGTCATTATCGAAAGGAGTAACGAGCGGAGTGTATATTCCCCCATTCAAACTACCCATCAGCGATTTATTCCGATTACTCAGAAATCGCTGCGCCTGAGGTCGTACAGGGGCGTAACCAATCTATATTCACCAAACCCGGAGAAATCCTGAAACACAAAATTTCTGTTAATATCATAATAATACCAGACTTCGTACGGCTTGGAGTCAATATCAAACGGATGCCTTTCTATATCGTTGGGATGCCCGAACAAAATAAATATCATTCCCATATCGGCTTTCCATCCCTCCTGAAAGGTTGAGAAATGTTCATTGCTATAGCGTATCCGGCGGTAATATTCGATCATAAGTTCGTTTGTTTCCGTTTCGGGGGAAGGGTCGCGTTTTTTCCAGAACTCGATGAATTTCAGTCGCTTCAATTTCTCATCAGCATTCTTCATGCCTTCAAATTCATCTTTGTCCGTTATGTAACGGAGATAATTCACAGCTTTATGAAAATCGGTAATAGATTCCGACATACCGAACCATCTTACCTGAAACGTCTTACTCTTCGAGATAGTTTTTTCCCCCAGAGTTATCTCAACAACAAAATTGTACTTGTTAAATTTTAGTTTTTCTTTCCTGATCGTTACGATTTCCCTGATCACTCCGTCAGTCGGTTTTCTCGTAAATTTATCCGAATAAATGCTGTTGCCGTTGAGATCGGTTACTTTGTTTACGATTACCGCTTTACTTTTTACACCGTAAATTTCATAGTATGCCTTGAATTCGGACGATTCGGAGATAAAATCACTGGAGATGGCGGGATGCATTTCAACCGTTCCGGAGTCAGATTCAGTTACGGAATCGAGAAAAAGAATATCGCTTATTGAAGCTTCTTTAGTGTAATCGGGGACTGAAATGGTAAATCTTCGATATCCGCTCTTCCGTGTGTCAAGATCCATGACCCCGATATTTATTCTGTAACTGTCTTCGGTCAGCAAAAAACTCAGTTTCGAGACGCCGAATTTTTCTAGCGAATTGGTCAGTCGAAAATCTTCCACTTCGATCATCTCTTTTTCAATCTTACCGTCCTGCTGGTCCCCTGAAGCGTCGAATATAACCACTGATATTTCATAACTTGCCCTGTACGACTCTTTGATCTTTACGAATTGCAGTTCATCGTAGGAGATTTTTATATAGACGTCGAGGAGTGTCTCATTTTCATTACCTGCATAACTGGTGACCGCTTCATAATGAAAATTCGGTACTTCGGGAGTGGTGAGCAATGGTAATTCCACCTGTGCGATTGCATTAGCGGCCGTAATCATCGAAACCATAGACACTATGTGAAAATAGTTATGTATCTTCATCCTAATTCCCTGCCACCTCTATTTACAACAAATTTAATTATCAGCGCGGTCCGGGTCATTCCATAGAAACCGGGTTAAACCGTAATCCGTTCCAATCCATATGTATTCTTCTTCTACGTATAAAGTGTTCACAGAGTTGCTTGAAAGACCATCTTCCGTGGTATATTTTCTCCACGAATGGTCAATCCTGTCATACCTTAATAATCCCATAGACGTTGCTACCCATAGATATTTACCATCCGCTGCCATACTTCTCACGCTATTACTGAAGAGCGCCGGATGACCCGGAAGCCGGTCAGCTTTCCCCGTTTTTTTGTCAAGCAGACTGATACCGGTATCATCAGAAAGCCATATTACATCATCGACAACCGCGAATGAGGTAACGTTACCCCCCGTATTAGGAATAGGTTCAATCACCTTGCCGAATCCGTTATAATGTGTGATGATTTTATTTTCAGAGTCAATCCTGTAAGCTCCGCTTGACGTTCCTATCCATAAGTTATTTCTGTCTGCCTCAATGTCAAACACTTTTGCTCTCAAATTTCCAAGCAGCGCAGGTTCAGATACTTTTCTCGTCACAGCGTCGATTACCTGTATTCCCGAATTTGTACCGACCCAAATCATCGAGTCGAACAGTGCCATATCCGTGATGTTCTCGTCTCTTAATCCGTCAAAAGCCGAGATAGAATGCCATACCGATTCTTCTCGATTATGATACACAACACCGGAATTAGTTCCAAACCAAACTTCATCTCCGTTTGCAATTATCACATTAATTTCAGGAGACATGAAATTACTCTCCGGAAGTGTCTCGACGTAACTCCACAGATTTTCATCCCTGTTCCACAGAGCTAATCCGTACTCTTCATGGCACTTTGTGTAGCCGGAGAAAATGTACTGTTCCCTGGTATTAAACGAGAGTGTCCCTCCGATCCAAATATTGGACTCGTCGTCGATTTCAATGCTCGTGACCCTGTTATTCAATATTCCGAAGTTTGAAACGTTGAGAGTTTGTACTCTTGCGTTTCCGATGAACGCACCTGAACCGCATGTCCCGCTGTAATAATTGCCCAGGTCGTCTATCAAATCATCTGTAACATCAAACTCTCTTAACCTGAAGTCCACTATAGTCGGAGTGGCACCGGAATTGTAGTATTCGAATCCGTCGCTCATGAAAAACGGGTGGTTTGTCTTGCGAAGCGCAGAGCGTTTTCCCGACCATTCAACAGCCGAAGGAATCAATAAAGCTTTTCTTTTAAAATATCCTGCAATCCTATCGATCTCAATAATCCCCGAACCGGAATCGATCCAAATACCGTTTTCTCCGATTCCTATTGAAGTGATGACAGCGCCGATCGGCACTGCCAGCTGATCAAATGAAATGTTTGTCACTGTTCCGAATCTTTCATCGATCTTGGAGATACCGCTGAGAGTTGCAACCCAGATAGTGCTAAACTTCTTATCTACCGCAATCGCGGTAATCATGTCGTCGCTGAGACCGTTGCTTTTATTTATCGGTTCGCCCCAATAGCCATTGAACTTATGATATCGTATGATACCGTTTGTGGTACCAAAATATACGTAATTATTTCCTTCGCTTATACCTGTTATAAATCTTGTATTCAGGTAAGTTACCCAATCACCCTGGTTGTAGATCGAATTTAGGTTTTGAGCAGCAAGTGGATTGAAAATTAGAAGATAAAAAAATAGCGCCGACCCGGTAAGTCTTCGTAGCCCGGCGATTAAGGTTGATTTACCTCTATTCGCCTTCGCTCTCCAAATAATCTCTGAGTTTCCTGATTTCAACCGGTACCACACCTACTTCCTCGCAAACAATTCCCGCGGCTATCGTGGCTATATGGGATGCCTCGACGTAGTTTGCTCCCGATGCAAGAGCAAGAGTGAATGACGCTATCACTGTATCCCCTGCTCCCGAAACATCGGATACTTTTCTCACCTGAGACTGTATCTGCTGAACCGACCCGTTTTTCTGGAATAGTGTCATACCGTCTCTACCCTGCGTGATGAGAACGCAGCCGCACTCCATGATGTCAATGAGTTCTCTTCCCGCTTTACGGACGTCGCTTTGAGTTTTAATAGTCATATTCAATGCTTTTTCTGTTTCGAGAAGGTTCGGTTTGAACAAAGTGCTTTTCTTATAGTTGAAAAAATTTTCAACCTTCGGATCGACTGCGAGAATCTTTTCATTGGCAATGCACTTTGCGATTATCTTGTCTATCAAATCCTGGCCTATAACACCTTTATTGTAATCCTGAATTATAACAGCGTCCAAATCACGAATAATGCTGTTAAGATAATCGATTATCTTTCGCTGCATTTCATCACTAATCTTCACCCGCCCTTCCAAATCCAGCCGGACAACATGCTGGCCGTTGGAGATCACCCGCTCCTTGACTGACGTAATTCTTGTAGAATCGGTGAATATGCCGTCGACCGGAAGGTTTTCCGTCTGCACTTTCTTTTTGATAGTGTTTCCCGCTTCATCGCCGCCCACCACGCCGATAAGAATCGGCTTCGCTCCGAGAAAATATAAGTTGTTGAACACGTTCGCCGCTCCTCCGAGGCTTTCGGAGGTGGAATCTATCTCCACGACCGGCACCGGCGCCTCGGGAGACATTCTCACATGATTCCCCCACCTGTACCTGTCGAGCATAATGTCGCCTATCACGGCGATCCGCTTATTCTTGGCGAGATTCAGTATCTCTAAAAGTCTGTCCTTATCATACTCCATCTAAAACTTTTTCCTCATCTTTCAGATTAACTCCGATAGTTTCTTTTGATATCAATGAGTGTCCGGTCATTTCATCAGGCTTATCGACGTTCAGCAGCTCAAGAATCGTAGGGGCGATGTCAGCGAGTCTTCCCCCCTCCCTCAACTTCAATTTGCCTTTCGCTCCCGCAAGGATAACCGGAACCGGATTGGTCGTATGAGTGGTATGAGGGGTCTTTGTTTTCTCATCGAACATCAGTTCGGCGTTTCCATGATCGGCAGTTATCAAACAAACCCCTCCGCTCTCCAGCATCGCCGGCACTAATTTCGACAAGCCATCATCAACCGTCTCAACCGCTATAACCGCCGCTTCATAAGAACCTGTATGGCCTACCATGTCACAGTTAGCGTAGTTCAGCACGATAAGGTCATAAGTTTCATCTTCGATGGCGTAACGGGTCGTATCCGTAACGTTTTCCGCACTCATTTCAGGTTTAAGATCATAGGTGGCGACTTTCGGTGAATTTATCAATACCCTGTCTTCGCCTTCGAACGGCGTCTCATTCCCTCCGTTAAAGAAATAAGTGACATGAGCGTATTTTTCCGTTTCGGCGACCCGCAGCTGACTCAACCCTGCACGGGATACCGCATCCCCGAAAATATTCGCCAGCGGCTCCGGTTCGAAAGCGAAGGGCAGATAAAACTTATCGGAATACATCGTCATGGAAGCGAACTCCACCTTCAGACCGATCTTGTCGAATCCGCTGAATTCACTGTCGGTAAATGCAGCAGTTAATTGTCTCATACGGTCCGCTCGAAAGTTAAAAGATATAACACCATCTCCGTCCCGCACCATGCCGGTGGGTTTTCCTCCGTCGAATATGGAAGAGGGCTTGATGAACTCGTCCGTAACCGCTTCGCCATAATTGTGTTCTATAACCTCTTCCGCAGAGGAAAATTTTTCACCCTCGCCATGCACCATCGCCCTGAACGCCTCATCGGTTCTGTCCCACCGGTTGTCCCTGTCCATCGAATAGTATCTTCCGATAACAGTGGATATCTCGCCGATACCTATTTCATCAGTCTTCTCAATAATTTCGCGCAGATAGCGCTCCCCGGAGTTAGGAGGAGTATCCCTACCGTCAGTAAAAGCGTGGATATAAACCTTCCTCAGAGAATGCTCTTTTGCCATCTTGAGTAATGCATATAAATGATTCAGTCGGCTGTGAACTCCGCCGTCGGATATCAAACCGATTAGATGCAGCGATGAACCCCTTTCCTTAACAATGTTCATGACGTTATTAAATACGGATTTTGAATAGAACGTTCCGTCTGCGATAGCTCTGTCAATTTCCACGAGCATCTGTTTAACTACCCGTCCCGCACCGATATTGAGATGCCCGACTTCCGAGTTACCCATCATCCCCTCCGGCAGTCCGACATCAAGTCCCGAACAGTTCAATTCAGTATTCGGATATTTTCTGAATAAAGCGTCGAGCGTGGGTGTATTCGCGGCTTTGACCGCATTGAACTCTTCTTCATCGCGAAGTCCGTAGCCGTCCAATATTATCAGGATAACTTTCTGCATGGGTTTAAATCAATATACCAACAGGTTTTCAGTGTAAACAGCAGACGTAATTTACTCTCGTAACCTGCGAGAGTCAAGCGTTATAGTCTCCGGACTTCCCCCAAAATGTCATGAAAATCCATAGTGACAGTTCTGACGATTTGGATTTCCATCCTTAGCCGGGCACCTCCCGTCAAGGGAGGATTCGTTTATCGTGCTGTCAAGGTGGGAAATTCGATGTAAAGTAAAAGATTAAATGATTTATATATTAGCCTTACCTGATGTGGTTTTCTCATCTTCCGTAGCTCCACTCTTTTCGATCTTAGTTCTCCTGAAGCCTGATTTTCCCCAGAGAAGTATCGCACCGATCAGAATGAGCAGGATCGCCAGCAGTCTGTTTCCACCGTAAAATGCTCCGTAAGGCATGTAACCGTTTACTTCAAGAAACAAAAACGTACCGGTCAGGAGAAATATAGTTCCCGGTATCAGCGATGCGTAGTCGTTGGGAATTACCGGAACGGCGGCATAAAACGATACTCCTACCATAGCGATGTAAAGCGGCCAGACATCGGTCAGATAGGGATGAATGATCCTGAATTCCTGCATCAAGTTAACGGCGGCGATCAATAACATCATCATACCCCAAAATACCGGTCCGCGGCGCTTCTGGTTATATCCGTTTATCAGGATGGCAGTTCCAAAAATCAGAAGTACCCACATCCCGGCGCCATGGTGCAGTAAATAACCGTACCCCAATTCATTCAGCATCCACAAGGATCCGATGATGACGAGCAGCAGTCCGAACATCCTTGAAGTTGTTTGTTTGCTTTTCATTCTTTCAGGAATCGGAAGTGACCCCGCTCTCTTCTTCGGGAAGGGCGATCAACATTATTATATAAGCAAGAATGCCAAACCCGAATGATCCTATAGTCGCTACGACCCATATTATCCTAATTATGGTAGAATCTATATTAAAGTAGTTTCCTAATCCACCGCATACACCGCTTATCTTTCTGTCCGAGATAGAGCGCGTCAACCTGATCCTGTCTATGCCCTCTTCCTCCTTCCCGCTCTTTTCACTGACAGATTTTGAAGATGTGAGGCGACTGTCAGATGGTCTGAGTAATAACCATGCCCCCAATGCGATTATCATAAGAGGTAAAATCATACGCCAGAGCCCGTGCCACATCCACATATTATGCATTCCAAAGACGCCGAAATCGGGTACCAAAAAGAAGATTCCGAGTATGATCAACAAAACTCCCCAAAAAGCTGTATTGCTTTTGCTCTTTATTTTTATGTCTGATAGTTCTGCAGCTGTTCCCTCGGGAATTATTATAAGCCCCGCGATATATATTATTATCCCGCTCCCCCCGAACAAACCCATCAGAACAAATATGAGTCTGATAAAAGTAGAATCCACCTTCAGATACTCCGAGATTCCCCCGCAGACGCCCCCGATCATCCTGTCACGCTGCGATTTATACAGCTTTTTAACGATCCCCGACTGATCGCTCACAGTCTCGTCTTTCTTTTTGTTCTTTTTCTTCCCAGCCATATTCAATTCCTTAAGATGAAATAATGCTTACTCATTAACCTGCTTAAACTACGTGAAGGTAATGAAATTGTTTCAGACAGATTCTCCCCCGACCAGGGGAACGAACCGGACCGCTCCGTGCAGCTCTTCTTCGACTCCGTTCTCATGTTTGGTAAACCGGCACAATTTCTGGTCGCCGCCGCCGACAGGTATGATCAGCCTGCCGCCAACCTTCAGCTGTTCCTTCAGTTCGGAAGGGATGACCTTCGGCGCAGCCGTCACTATTATGGCATCATACGGGGCATTCTCCTTCCATCCGTATCTTCCATCTCCAACCTTTAAATTTATATTCTCAAAGCCCATCTGCTTCAAAATCAACTTTGCCGACCGATAGAGATCCTCTCTTATCTCGATCGTATATACTTCCGAAACAATATTTGCGAGCAGCGCCGTGCAGTAACCTGAGCCTGTACCGATTTCAAGCAGCTTTGAATCCCTGTTCAATTCAGCGAGATCGATCATCAGTGAGGTTACATATGGCTGGCTCATGGTCTGCCGCGATTCTATCGGAACCGGTTCATCAAAATATGCGCGGGATCTGTATCGTTCATCTACAAATAGATGCCGGGGGACGTTCAGTAAAGCTGAATTAAGTCTCCGATTGTTTATTCCGCGCGCAATAATCTGTTTTGCTATCATCTCTTTTCTGAGAGAGCGGTAGCACTCTTCAACCGAGTGATTGTCTTCTTGTCTTGAAGGACCGCAGCGATTCATTTATTCCATCAGCGCAAGCAGGTGTTCCTTTACGCTTCTCCTGAGTGACCCGAGATTATACCCCCCTTCCAATACGGAGACGATCCTTCCCGCTGAATACTCCTCCGCCCATCCCCGAACGATGAGCGTCATCTCCCTGAATGCGTCATGAGTAAGATCGATATTCGACAGCGGATCATCTCTATGAGCGTCAAACCCCGCCGATATGAATATTATGTCCGGCTCGAATTTTCTTATCTCGGGCTCAATTCTGTTTTTGAATATATCCAGATATTCCTTGTTGCCGGCGCCTTTTTCCATGGGGAAATTGAGTGTTGAGCCGTAACCTTCTCCCTCCCCCTTTTCGTTCATCGCTCCGGTACCCGGATAGTGGGGGAACTGATGCAGACTTGCGTACAGTACGTTCGGATCGCTCTGAAAAATATGCTGGGAACCGTTGCCGTGATGAACGTCCCAATCGATTATTGCAGCTCTCACAAGCTCATATTTCCGGGCGTGCATGACGCCTATCGCCACGTTATTAAAAAAACAGAATCCCATCGAGCGGTCTCGTTCGGCATGATGCCCCGGAGGACGTACCGCACAAAAGGCGTTAGATATCTTTTCTTCCGTTATCATGTCAACGGCGGTGGCAACGCCTCCGGCAGCCAGCAATGCAACGTCATAAGTTTTTTCGTTAATAGCACAATCAAGAGAATCCACATAAGTTTTTCCTGTCTCACATGCTTTTTTGACCCGTGCGATATATTCATCGGTATGTACCGAACCCAAAAGTTCCTGAGAGACTATCTCAGGTTCGAAATGAGTCAGTTTATCCCAGAGACCTTCATGTTTCAGATGCGATATCATTGTAACAAGCCTGTCAGGTCTCTCAGGATGGGAATCACCTGTCAGATGTTCAAGATATTTATCAGAATATATGAATCCTGTATCGGAAAACGTTACGTCAAACGTCTTGCGTTCCGGCTCACTTTTATTATCCATTGAAGACATCTTCGATTGATTTTGTGAGATTATCAAAATTCATATCTGCTACCGAGATGAGCTTACAAATTTCTTCGGCATTCAGTTTCTGTCCGTATTTCCAGAGTTCGCGAAGCTTATCCCCGCTTTCCGGATTCAGGAACCAGTCGTCGCCGCACTCTTCTGTCAGATACATGTTTATGAGAGATTGGAGCATCCACGCCCGCAGGTATCGTGCACAATAGAACTCTCCGTCAACATCGTTCAGATAATTCAGTGGTTGATAGGCGATCTTGGTTGCCTCCGTGAGCATGGAGGCATAGGCGTCCGGCATATCCGATAACAATGAGCCTCCGTGGAGTTCCCTCTCATAGATAAATTTTGCGGAATAGCGTCTGAGCATATATAAATCCAATAAATTGGACATGATCAGGTAGTTATGCTGATCTTCCATACCCGCCACTTTCTTGAGCCATTTAGTGTTCAGAGTCAAATGATCAAATAGCATCGCAAAACCTTCCGTTACCGAGTTATCGCCGAGATACCTGTGTTCCATCGGCATTGAAGGGTCCACATGTGCGTAGTGCATTGCATGTCCCAGTTCATGGAGAAACGACTGATAATCCAAAAGTCCGCCCTGCGGCATTATTACGAGCATTATTTTATCGGGAACCGATATCGGGGCGCAAAACGCTCTCGGAGATTTGGCGGGCCGGTTTTCTGTGTCTATTTTAATATTGCCGCCCGCTTCCATGTCGAGGTTCATCGACGAGATGCATTTCCGAACCTTCTCAAGCAGTTCGTTCGCCGGAAAGAATTCGTCATATTCGTTCATCCGGAAAAGATATAAAGAGTCATAAGTCTGAGCCTTTTCGAGATCGAGGTTCAAATATTTCTTAAAAGCCCATGAAGAAACGTCCACGAACATTTCTTCCGTTGTGCTCAAGAGCTTTTCGCAGGAAACATGAAAGGCATCAAGATCAATTCCGGACGTGTCGCTTATCATGCTTGAATAGTTTTCGTAACCGAATTCAGCGGCAACATTATGCACGGATTCAATAGACTCGACCCTGAGAGGATTATCTCTCTCAACTATCTTATCGACCTCCTCCTGAATTATCTTGCGCTTTTCGCGGTCAGGGCTGTTCTTTATCAAGACCGTAGCTCGCCTGTAAGGGACTTTTTCGCTTGCTATAGTTATGGTGGATGAGGCTTCCAAGGAAAGGAGCTTATCACTTATTTTGCGCGTTATGTACCCCTGATAAAGGGAAAAGAGAAATTCCAAGAGCTGTGCTTGCCTCCTGTCGAAGGTTTCGCCTGATTTCAGGCTGAGCAGATTATCTATGAGCTCCTTCGAAGAGAGATCTTTGTACTTTTCATAGATATCCGAAAGATTGCTTTCTTCCTTGAGTCCTGACGAAGAGAGGTAGTACTCCTCAGCTATTTCGTTGAAAAACGACTCGGCACGATTGGAGACTTTATCTATCTCCATCCCCCGTCTATTCCTTTATGTAACTTGCTACTGCCCTATCAACAGATTCATACGTCTTGAATATCGTTATCAATTGGGTGATCATTAAAAGACTTTTGACTTTCTCAGTGACATTCGCAATTCTCAAATCCCCATCAGCGTTCCGCATCGAAGTCAGAGAACCCATCAGGGCTCCGAGACCTGAACTGTTCATCCATTTAACCTTTGCTAAATCGACTACAACCTTCGTTAATTTATCGTTTAGAAGTCCCTTTACGTGTGTTTGAAGCTCCTGTGTTTCAGGGCCGCCCATCATTTTACCCGAAAGGGATAGAATCGCGACATCTCCTTCGATCTTCTCCTTAATGTGCATCAAAGTCCTCCAAGTTGACGTTAATTATCTGATATAACAGGGAATTCATATTACGGCTCGTCGAGAAAACTTACAAGATAAAATCAATTAGGGAAAGTATTATCTTCACCTCTTGCATTTCGGTCTTTGCGGCTTTATTATTTAGCGTTATGGGAGAAAAAGTCGTCGCTACCAACAAGAAGGCGCGTTTTGATTATCATATATCCGATACTATTGAAGCTGGGATTGCCCTTATGGGCACTGAGGTCAAATCGCTTCGCGACGGTAGAGTGAACCTTAAAGATTCTTATGCCACGATTGAAGCTGAAGAAATTTTTTTGATAGGCGTCCATATAAGTCCGTACTCTCACGGTACTACTAAACCTCACGATCCGGAAAGAAAACGGAAGCTTCTGCTCCACAAAAGTGAAATAAGGAAACTAAAAAGAAAAGTGGATCAGAAGGGAATTACAATCATTCCGCTAAAAATTTATTTCAAGAACGGCAAAGCGAAGGTGCTCATAGGATCTGCAAAAGGTAAAGCCAAGTATGACAAAAGAAGAGCTATCGCCGATCGGGAAGCCAAAAGAGAGATCGCCCGTTCCTCAAAAAACAGGATCTGATTAGAAGATATTGAATTAATGGAAAAAGATTTTCAACATCAAAAAGAAATAATCGAGAGGGGCGCCGAAGAAATACTTCCTATCAAGGATTTTGACTCACTCTTAAAAATGAGCCTCAAGGAAAATAAACCGCTCAGGGTCAAACAGGGATTCGACCCTACAGCGCCGGACATTCACCTCGGTCATACGGTTTGCCTCAGGAAGTTGAAACAGTTTCAGGAATTGGGACATCAGGTTGTCCTTATTATAGGTGATTATACCGGAATGGTAGGAGACCCATCGGATAAAAGCGAAACGAGACCGAGGCTGACTCACGAGGAAGTTATGGCTAACGCGAAAACCTACGAAGAACAGTTTTTCAAAGTGTTGGACCGCGAGAAAACCGAGGTGCACTATAACGGTAAATGGTTTAAGGAGTTTGAATTTTCTGAAATGATGAATCTCGCATCAAAATTTACTGTGGCGCGTATGCTCGAGCGGGATGACTTCAGTAAGCGCTACAAGAATGAAAAGGCGATCAGCATACACGAGTTCTTCTATCCGTTGATGCAGGGATACGATTCCGTAGTAATAAAAGCCGACGTTGAAATAGGCGCAACGGAACAAAAATTCAATCTTCTGATAGCAAGGAAGATACAGGAAGAATACGGCGTAAAGCCTCAGTGTATCCTGACGATGCCGGTACTGCCCGGCACGGACGGCACTATCAGAATGAGCAAATCCGCGGGTAATTACATCGGGATCGATGAACCGCCAAAGGAGATTTACGGAAAGACGATGTCAATCCCGGACGATCTGATCTACTCCTATTTTGAACTCGTTACAGACGCCAGCCTCGAAGACCTTTCGCTAATAAAAGAGCAGTTAAATTCCTCAGATACAAACCCTATGGATCTTAAAAAGAGACTTGCGAGGGAAATCGTCACCCTTTATCACGGAAGTGAAGCGGGCAAATCCGCCGAAGCGGAGTTCAGTGATATCTTCAGTAAGAGGAATATTCCCGACGATATTCCCGAAGTCAGAGTAAGTTCGGGAGTATCAGTCGTCGATATCATGTCCGATAATAATATTACCACGTCAAAGAGTGAAGCCCGTCGGCTTATCTCTCAGGGAGCGGTACGTATAAACAACGAAAAGCTGACAGACATAGATTATGCCGTGAACAGAGGTAAGGAGCTGATACTCAAAGCCGGTAAAAGAAGATTCCTGAAGATCATAGTCGATTGACCCCCTAACCTGTTTAACCGCATATAACGGAGTAATAATAACTCAATGAAATCAAAATCTCTTTTATTCTTAATCCTGAGCCTTCCTCTTCTATCGGCGGCAAGTATAAATTCTCGATCGTCTGTAAAACCGAAATCAATTATCCTTTTTATCGGTGACGGGATGGGAGTCGCTCAGGTTACGGCTGCCGTCATGAACGGCGTCGGAGACAATTTTCTGCGCTTCCCTCGCGGCGGGCTCGTGCTGACACGTTCATCCGATTCATGGATAACCGACTCCGCTTCGAGCGCTACGGCAATGGCTGCGGGGAAGAGAACATATAACAGGGCTATCGGTGTGGATGATAACAAAACGCCGTTAAAAAGCGTGTTCGAATATGCCGAAGAAAAGGGTATGTCCACAGGACTCGTCGCCACATCGAGCGTTACACACGCAACGCCGGCTTCGTTTGCGACTCACGTCGATTCAAGATATAAAGAACTTGAAATCGCCAGACAACTATCGGAATCTCAGGTGGACGTTATAATCGGAGGCGGAATGAAATATTTCCTCCCCGAATCTGAAGACGGCGAACGAAAGGACGACAGGAACCTTCTAATGGAGATGAAGGATCGCGGTTTCAGAGTTATTACCGATATGAATGATCTGGTCTCACTCGACATCGAGAAGGTCGACAAGCTTATCGCTCTCTTGATGTTCGAGGAGATAGACAAAGAAAAACACCCGGAACAGAACTTAGCGGATATGACAGAAGCGGCGATCAAACTGCTGAAAAAGAACGATAACGGTTTCTTTCTGATGGTGGAGGGTTCTCAAATCGACTGGGAAGCGCATGACAACGAGTATGATAAAATGCTCTTCCAGCTGAGTGATTTCAACGACGCACTCGGAGTTGCTCTCGATTATGCGAGTATAATCGACGATCTTTTGATCGTTGTCACCGCCGATCACGAAACCGGAGGTCTCACACTCCTCGAAGGCGAAAGGCGAAACTCCGGATTTAAACCCGAATGGTCAACTCACGGGCACACCGGTGATTTAGTTCCCATTCTGGCTGTCGGTCCCGGATCAGACCGGTTCGGCGGAATACTCAACATTGATGAAATCGGCAGGATTTTTATAAGCCTTATTGAAAGCCGGGAATAATTTCTAAAATCCGCTTCAATTCTCATTATCACACTGACAAAACTATATGGTAAGCCGGATTACTGCATTTCTATAGAGAAACAGGCATATTCAGGGCGTGATTGAAAAGATAGAGAGTGAATTAAACGAAAAAAATAGAGCAAATAACGGTTGAAAACGGAGGGTAATTTTATTACCTTTACCGATCTAAACACGCCGGTAAGACGGCTTTAAGGATTCAGTGAGAACCGGCGATAATAAGAAGTAAGGACGATTGAAGGATGTTGCATATATAGTATTTGTTAATTAGTATATACAACATATAGATGAAAATAAGAGATAGTAGATAAATTTGTTTTAAGGAGGCAGTGTTTATGGCAATCCATTTTACAGACGAAAACTTCCAGGAGGAAGTTCTAAGCTCCGAAATTCCCGTACTCGTTGATTTCTGGGGAGAGGGATGCGGACCTTGTGTCGCTATGGCTCCCGTACTCGAAGAGCTTGCCAATGAATATAAAGATACGATTAAAATCGGAAAGGTTGACGTTTATGCAAATCCGAACGTCTCATCGCGCTACTCTATAAGAAGTATTCCGAGTTTTCTGCTCTTCAAGGACGGCGAAGTACAGGAAACGGTCATAGGCGCAAGACCCAAGGACTACATGAAGGAAAGACTGAATTCGGTTTTATAACTGATTATTAGTTAGAAGTTTCTTACCTTTTAAGGCTCACCGTTTGGTGGGCCTTAACTGTTTTAATTATGAACTATGAATGATTTACACGCAGAAAAGAATGATCTAAGGAAGCTGTTCGCCGAAAATCGCACAAGGATGGACCGGCAAACTCTCGAGCTGAAAAGCAGCGAAATATTGGAACATTTCTTCGCACTCGAGCAATACAAAAACTCCAATTCTATTCACAGTTTCATCGGCAATTTACCGGGAGAAGTTCTTACTCATGAGCTGATAAACCGGTCGCTTTCAGAGGGGAAGAGGATCATAGTGCCTATTTATAAGGGAAATGATGCGGCTCCCTCCCACACCGAATTGCATGATCTTGATGATCTCGAACAAACGGCATTCGGACTTTTAGAACCGGCTGAGAATAAAATAACGGATGCAAAAGCAGGTGACGCAGAGCTTATCGTAGTCCCCTGTCTTGCCGTTGACAGGAACGGAAACAGACTTGGAATGGGCAGCGGGTTCTATGATAAATTCCTATCGACAGTCGATGCCGTCAAAGTAGCGCTCACCTTCGATTTTCAATTCATAGACGAGCTTCCTTCAGTGGAACACGACTTTAAGATCGACATAGTAGTAACAGAGTCCGGTATTACGAAAATACAAAAATGAGCAGGCAGCAACGCCAGAGAGCGGAGAAGATCGCACTGCTATTAGAAGAGACTTACGGAGTTCCGAAAGTCGATCGAAAGGTCAACGTTCTTGATGAGCTCATACTCACGCTCCTCTCCCATAACACCAACGACGTGAACAGAGACAAGGGATACGCGGAGCTGAGAAGGCGGTATCCGACATGGGAAAAAGTACAATCGACACCAAGAGAAAAAATAGAAAACGCAATTCGAGTCGCGGGACTCGCTCCCGCCAAGTCAGGATATATCAAGGAAACGCTGAACTTCATCACCGAAAACTGGGGAAGCCTCGATATCGATTGGATATGCGACAAGGACCCCGATTGGGTTGAAAGTACGTTCACTCAGGTCAGGGGAATCGGGATCAAGACTATAAACGTCGTTCTCTCCTTTGCCTGCGAGGCGGACAGGTTCCCGGTCGATACGCACATCAACAGAATTTGCGCACGGCTCGGATTCGTTCCCGAAGGGACTCCCCCGGAAAAAACATATAAACTGATGTCGGAAATCTTCCCGAAGGGAAAAGGTTTTTCGTTCCACATAAACATTATCACTCACGGCAGGCAGACGTGCAAAGCGAGGAAGCCGTTATGCGACCGGTGCAACTTGAAAAGGTTTTGCCGTTATTACAAAAATTTGTCTGTGAGATAATTGTGTCGTTATGATTACGCAGCGGTCAGGGCTTATTCCGACGGTCACCAAGGACTCACCGAAGGGCGTGAACGCCCTGGGAATAATAATTATTGATCATATTACCCAGCCATAAATGGCTGGGCTAATTAAAAGAAAACCACCCCTTGTGTTCCCCTCCTTGGTAAGGAGGGGAGAAAAATTCCCCTCTTGAGAGGGGATTTTAATCCCATCTTTGATGGGATAGACCCCCTCCTTTCTCCTGTCCGACTTCTTGCCAGGCAGCAAGGAGGGGGCAGGGGGTGGTTTTTCAATAAGAACATTCTTGAAAATAACGTTTGAAACAGTATATTATAAGAGCCTGAACAATGAACAAGAAAGAAATATGACATGGAAATAGATTCTCCCGACGTAGCTGCGATAAAAACCGAGCTGTACAAAAGGAAATCCCCCGTACTCACTGAAATCGACATTGACGTAAACGCCGAGCTGATACGGGATATCCTTGCGCTCAAAAAAAAGCATAACGTGCTAATGCTCGGTCATAACTATATGGAGCCGTTGGTGTTCGGATTATCCGATGAAGAGGAGCAGGGCGATTCGCTCGGATTGAGTCAGACAGCCGCGAAAACGGACTCCCCCTACATCATTTTTAACGGAGTGCCGTTTATGGCGGAGACAGCGAAAATGCTCAGCATGGAGAAAAGAGTATTTGTCGCTGACAAAAGTGCGGGATGCTCCCTCGCCGATAACTTTTCTGCTGAAGACGTCAAATTGCTCAGGGAGAAATATCCGGGAATTCCGGTGATGACGTACATCAATACTTATGCCGACGTCAAAGCCGAGTGCGATGTCTGCTGTACTTCAGCCAATGCCGAAACTATCGCCATGAACATGCCGGGAGACAGCATTATCTTCGTCCCTGACATATACTTTGCTCAAAACCTCGCAAAGGAGATCGGCGACAAAAAGAACGTCATATACCCCAACGGAAACGGCGTTAGGGGTTCAATTTGCGAAGTGCATGAGATGTTCACGCTCGATGATATCAACACTGTCAGAAAATCTTTCGATATACAAAATGATGACGAAAGCAGCATGATCTACGTACACTGGGAGTGCAAACCGGAAGTCCTCGCAGAGGCGGACTTTTTCGGGAGTACGACACAGATCAGAAAGGACATAGCCGCGAGAGTTGAAGCAGGAACGCTGAAAAAAGCGTTCATCGCTTCGGAGTGCGAACTGACTTCCAATCTCATGCAGGAGTTTCCCACAGTTAACTTCTGGACTGCCTGTTACGTCCGGTGTCAGCACATGGCGAAAGTAACTCTAAAGGGCATCTATGACGTCCTTTTAGCGCTCGACAGAGATGAAGATATGTCGGAATACGAGGTTCTTCTCGATGAAGATGTCGCAAAACGGGCAAACATTTCTATACGCAAAATGATGGAAATAACAGAAAGTGTTTCGAGCGGCTGACCTATAACGAGTATTGATGTCAATAACGTTTGACAGCGATGAAGAAGTATTTGCGGCACTCTCCTGGATAATTATGTGCGCTGATGGAAAAGGTACGCCCGAAGAAAGGGATTTTCTTTACAACAAGCTGCACGAAATGGATATTTTCCGGGAATACGATCCGATACAATTTTCTCAACGAATGGGAGCTGTGAATACCAAAATTTTCGATTGCCTCCAAAACGACGGGACTTCCTTTACACACGAAGGAATAGATGATTTCGTGCAATCTGCAAAGAACGTGATCAGTCCGGATCTATATTCTGACTTATTTAATTTGGCAGTCAAGATTGCGTATTTAGACGGTTTAAATGAGAAGGAAAGAAAAGTGATAGACCAACTTCAGACCGGATTTGGTATTGACGCGAAAACAGCTGAAGAGACTTTTAAGTTATATCAGTAGTTCTCCTGTTACCGTCTACGAATATTATTTGCACTTTCTCCGTTATACCTATATATTTCCTCGATATAATACGGAATTAAAATTAAGATAAATTCAGAGTGACCGAAAAAACACCAAAACGTAAACTCGTTGCCATCATGTTCACCGACATGGTCGGTTATACATCTCTCATGCAGGAAGATGAAGAACAGGCTCGCACACTTGTTCAAAGACAACGAAACCTCCTGACACCCATCGTCGAAAAGCACGACGGAACTATCCTGCAATACGTTGGCGACGGCACATTTTGTATGTTCAACAGCGCCATAGAAGCAGTCAATGCGGCGACTGAAATTCAGCGGTCACTCACATCGGATAAGGACATTAACCTTCGCATCGGGATTCATATAGGCGACGTAGTTAAGGATGGGGACGAGATTTACGGAGACGGCGTAAACGTCGCATCCCGGTTAGAACCGCTTGCTCCTCCCGGAGGAGTCTGCATCACGGGAGAAGTAGCATCGAGCGTTCGTAATCAGGCGGGAATCACGTTTGAATCAATCGGAGAACAGTATCTTAAAAACGTTGACCATCCGTTAGAGGTATTTGCGCTCACAGGCAAGGGTCTTGTGGTACCCGAAACTAAAGATATCCAATCATCCTCCGCCCCCTCCCCGACCGCGGGAACTACCGGACAGGAAGTTCCTAAATCAAAAAGGAGTCTCTTTTCAGCTGTCGGAGCTGTTGCTGCCGTCGCGCTCATCTGGTTTATCTTTCAAGTATTTGACGATTCCGGAGTGAAAGAGTTAACGGCAGATGAAAATTCCCTCGCCGTACTCGTAATAGAAAACCTGACAGACCCGGACGATTCTCAGAAACTTGCCGAGATGGTTAAAGAGCTTCTGATCACCGACCTTTCTCAATCAAAGACACTGCGTGTGGTGGGAAGCCAGAGGCTTTACGATATTGCGAAGAAAATCGGCAGCACGGGGAAAACACTGATAAACCGGGATAACGCCAGCCGGATCGCAAAAGAAGCGCGCGCTCAATGGATGCTTACAGGCAGGCTGACACTACTCGGCGATAAGATAATTCTGACCACACAGATCGAAAACGTCAAAGACGGCAAGGTCCTCGACGCTCAAAGGGCTGACGGAACTGAAATTTTCGACGTCATTGATAAATTGAGTCATGAAATCCGCAGCGATCTCGGCGTATTTGCGGCTAAGGAAGAAGTAAATGAAGATGTGGGAGAAATGACGACGACGTCGCCCGAAGCGTATAAGCTCTATGTTGAAGGTCTGGCTGCTTACCGTGAAAACAATTTCGGAGAATCGGAACTATTTTTAACCCGCGCTGTCGAAATTGACTCAACTTTTTCTCAGGCCCTGCTCTACCTTGCTATGTCTCAGGGGTGGACCGAACCTCCACCCTATCCTAAGGC